>DASZDE010000098.1:0-5633 GCA_035942355.1 Allosphingosinicella sp.
GCGCGAATGACGTTGCCGAGCTGGGCAAGGCGATGGTTGCGCGCGAGCACGCCCAGCAAATTGGCGGTGAGCTGATCGAGCCTGAGCGATTGCGCGACCGCGGCGGCGGCCCTGACCGCCTCGTCGCGGGTGATCAGCGGGCTGGCCGTCAGCTGCCGGAGATCCTCCGATTCGGCGAGCGCCTGCCGCAGCGCGGCAAGGCTTGCCCCGACCGTCTCGAGCTGCTTCTGGTCGCGCGCCAGCCCGAACAGGGCGGTCGCGTACCGCCCCGCCAAACTTGCCTGAATGGCGCCGGAATTCTCCACGCGCGCTCGAACCTCCAGATCGGAATTGCCCCATGCGGAAAGGGGGCTGCTCGGGAAGCTTCCCGTGCGCCCCCAATGGGTCGCGCGGGCACCTAGCAGGGGTGCTGCGGGGATGCAAGGCGGCGGCGCTTTGACCGCAAGGATCGGGGTGCGGCGGGCTCGGCGGACGCTTATACAGGCTTCATGAGACCGCAGATTCTGATCGACGAGAATGCCGCCTGGAGCGCGGTGATGGCCCGCGACCGGCGCGCCGACGGCCGCTTCGTGACCGGGGTGCTGACCACCGGCATCTATTGCCGGCCGTCCTGCGCCGCGCGTCACCCCAAGCGCGAGAATGTCCGCTTCTTCCCGTCCGGGGCCGAGGCGGCCGGCTGCGGGTTGCGGCCGTGCCTGCGCTGCAGGCCCGACGAGGTGACTCGCGAGGCAAGCGCGCTTCAGCGGGCGTTCCGGCTGATCGAACAGGCGGAGTCGCCGCCGCCGCTCGGCGAGCTCAGCGCCGCGGCCGGCTATTCGCCGCACCATTTCCACCGCTTGTTCAAGCGCGCGACCGGAGTCACTCCGGCCGAATATGCGCGCGGAAGGAGAGCCAGGACGATGACCGAAAGCCTCGCCGCGAACGGGAGAGTGACCGACGCCATTTATGACGCCGGCTATTCCGGCCCGGGCCGCTTCTACGCCGACGCCAAGGCGCGGCTCGGCATGACCCCGTCCGCCTGGCGCGACGGCGGGCGCGGCGAGACGATCCGCTGGGCGAAGGCCGACACCTATCTCGGCGAAATGCTGGTCGCGGCCACCGAAAAGGGCATTTGCCGCCTGTCGTTCGACGAGGACGAGGCGGATCTCCGCCGGCGCTTCCCCCACGCCGCCATCGAGCGCGGCGGGGCGGCGATGGCCGACCTGGTCCGGCGCACGGTCGCTGCCGTCAACGCGCCCGAGCGGCCGCACGATCTGCCGCTTGACGTCCGCGGCACCGCCTTCCAGGAGGCGGTGTGGCGCGAGCTGTCGCGGATCCCGCCGGGCGAGAGTTTGAGCTACGCCGCGCTCGCCGCCAAGGCAGGCAAGCCGGGCGCGGCGCGGGCGGCGGGCTCGGCCTGCGGCGCCAACAAGGTCGCGATCCTGATCCCGTGCCACCGCGCCCGCCGCGGCGACGGCACGCTCGGCGGCTTCGCCTACGGGCTCGATCGCAAGTCGGCGCTGATCGAGCGGGAGAGCCGCCGCGGCTGAAGCGTTGGGCAATTAGATGTATTCACTCCGTTCGGGCTGAGCCTGTCGAAGCCCTTCTTTTCTCCTTGAGAAGAAAAGGAAAGCCCTTCGACAAGCTCAGGGCGAACGGGCGGGGTGAATCAATCTGAACCTTCAGCGCCCTAGAGGAAGCTGTACGGATCGACGTCTACGGCGACGCGGACTCCGCGCGGCCATTCCAGCTTGCCGAGCCAGTCGCGGATCACGTCCTGCACGTCGAGCGAGCGGGCGGCGTGGACGAGCAGGCGCTGGCGGTGGCGGCCTCGCAGCATCGCCAGCGGCGCGGGGGCGGGGCCGAACACCGCCATATTCTCGACCCGCGGCGCCGTGCGGCCGATCAGGCGCGCGGTCTCGGTCGCTTCGCCCAGATCCTCCGCCGACACGATGATGCCGGCGAGCCGGCCGAACGGCGGCATCGCCGCCTCGCGGCGGGCCTCGGTCTCGGCGGCGTAGAAGCCCTCGGCGTCGCCGCTGACCAGGGCGCTGATCACCGGCGCCGACGGCTCATGCGTCTGGACGAGGACGCGGCCGGGCTTGTCGCCGCGGCCGGCCCGGCCCGACACCTGCATGATCTGCTGGAAGCTGCGCTCGGCGGCGCGCAGATCGCCCCCGGCAAGCCCCAGATCCGCGTCGACGACCCCGACCAAAGTGAGATTGGGGAAATGATAGCCTTTGGTGACCAGCTGGGTGCCGACGACGATGTCGATCGCGCCCGCCTCCATCCGACCGACGAACTCGGCCGCCTTGGCGGGCGACCAGATGGTGTCGGAGGTGACGATCGCGGTCCGGGCATCGGGGAACAAGGCGGCGACCTCGTCGGCGATCCGCTCGACGCCGGGGCCGACCGGGACCAGGCTGTCCTCCTCCTTGCATTCGGGGCACGCGCGCGGCGGCGGCATCATATGGCCGCAATGGTGGCAGGCGAGGCGGTGGACGAGGCGGTGCTCGACCATCCAGGCCGTGCAATTGGGGCATTGGAAGCGGTGCCCGCACGCGCGGCACAAGGTCAGCGGGGCATAGCCGCGGCGGTTGAGGAAGAGCAGGCTCTGCTCGCCGCGCTCGAGGTTCGCCTCGAGCTCCCGGACCAGCGTCGGCGCCAGCCAGCGGCCGCGCGGCGGCGGGTCCTGGATGAGGTCGATGGCGGCGATGTCGGGCAATTCGGCCGAGCCGTAGCGGTCCGGGAGCTTCACTTCGCGATAGACGCCGATTTCAGCCATGTGCCGAGTCTCGATCGCCGGCGTCGCCGAAGCGAGGATCACCGGGATCTTCTCGAGCTTGGCGCGCATCACGGCGACATCGCGGGCATGATATTGGACGCCTTCCTCCTGCTTGAAGCTGGTCTCGTGCGCCTCGTCGACGACGATCAGCCCAAGGTTGGGATAAGGCAGGAACAAAGCCGAGCGGGCGCCGACCACCACCCGCGCGTCGCCGGTGGCGATCGCCCGCCACGCCCGGCGCCGCTGCGACTGGCGCAGGCCGCTGTGCCAGGCCACCGGCTCGCAGCCGAAGCGGAGCATGAAGCGCTTGAGGAATGGCTCGGTCAGCGCGATCTCCGGAAGCAGCACCAAGGTCTGCCGGCCCATCCGGACGTTCTCGGCGACCGCCTCGAAATAGACTTCGGTCTTGCCCGACCCGGTGACGCCGTCGAGCAGGAAGGGCGCGAACTCGGCGGCCTGGACGGCCTCGACGAACGCCAGGGCGGCGGCGCGCTGGCCGGGCTCGAGGCGCGGCGGGTGATAGCCGGCGTCGGGGCGGGGGAACGGATCGTCGATCGACACCTCGACCGCCTCGATCGCCCCCGCCTTCACCAGGCCGCGGATCACTCCGTCGGAGACGTCGGCGGCAAGCGCCAGCTCGCGGACCAGCCCTTGCCGCGCGCCGATCCGCTCGAGCGCCTGCGCGCGCTGCGGCGTGAGCCGCTCGGGCAGTCGGCCGGTGGCGCGATATTCGATCACGGTGCGGGCGCCGTCGAGCGCGCTCGACGAAGGCAGCGTCATGCGCAGCGCCGACGCGATCGGCGCGAGATAATAATCCGAAGTCCATTCGATCAGCCGGCGGAGCGGCGCGCCGAGCGGCGGCGTGTCGTAGATGTGGAGCAGCGGGCGCAGGCGCTTGTCGTCAACCTCTCCGGTCTCGAGCCGGTCGGGCTCCCAGGCCACGCCGATCATCTGCCGCGGCCCGAGCGGGGCGAGCACGATCGCGCCCGGAGCGACCGCGACGCCCGCCGGGGCCCGGTAGTCGAGCGGCCCCAAAGCGGCGTTGAGGAGGATGATGCGGACGCGGTCCATGGATGCTCTCGCCCATATCGCCATTCGCCGCTATTCCGGAAGGGCGCAGGAGGGAACCATGATCGCACGGCGCTGGCACGGCCGAATTCCAGCATCGAAGGCCGATGAATATCTGGCGCTGATGGTAAGTGTCGGCATCGCCGATTACCGGTCAATTGCGGGCAATCGGGGCGCCTGGTGCCTGCACCGGCAGGAGGGCGAGATCGTGCACGTCGAGATGCTGACCTTCTGGGAGGACGAGGCGGCGATCCGCCACTTCGCCGGCGCCGACATCGCCAAGGCGAAATATTACGACTTCGACCCGGATTATCTGATCGAGCTGGAACCAGAGGTGCTGCATTTCCAAATGCTCGGTTGAACCCGGCCCGGCACGGGGCGTTTGGGGTTTCGGTTTCGACCCTGTAACGAGGATGCCATGAACCCGCCGCTTACCCGCCGCAGCCTGGTCGGCTTCGGCTGCGCCCTTCCGCTGCTCGCCCTGCCCGGCTGCGTCAGGTTCGCCTACGGCCGGCCGTTCGAGGATGCGGTGCGCAGGCTGCTCAGGCTGGCGGCGCGGCGGGCCTTCGCGCGGCTGCTCGTCGAAAACGGCTTCTTCCGGGACGAGATCGCGCAGGTGACGCTGCCGCCTCAGCTCGGCGGCACCGGCGCGACCTCGCTGCTCGCCGCGTTGCTGCAGAGCAGCGCCGTGCGGCAGCAGCTGCTGTGGCTGGTCAACCGCGCCGCGAGCGAAGCCGCCGCCGTCGCGGCGCCGCTGGTCGCCAACACCATCCGGGGCATGGACTTCGCCGACGCCGCATCGATCGCGAGGGGCGGCCCGACGGCGGCCACCGAGCACCTCCAGCGGATGATGGGCGACGCCATTTTCAATGCGATGCTGTCGCGCGTCGGCCCGGCGCTGCGGGTGCGCGACAACGGCCTGCTCGACCGGGCGCTGCGGGCGGCGACCGGGATCGACCTCTCCGCCCTCCAGCGCGACGTGGCGCGCAAGGCCAGCGAGGGCATCTACCGCGCGATCGGCCGCGAGGAGGCGGCGATCCGGACCGACCCCTCCACCACCCGCGACCGGCTGCTGATGTCGATCTTCAAGCCGCTGCGCTCTCGACCCTAGCGCGACCGGGATTCAGCTTTCAGGCCGATTCAGCCTGAAACGATCCCGGTCTGGCCGCCGAACGTCGCCTGCCGGAGCCGCGGCAGCAGCATCGCCTGGCCGGCGGCGCGGGCAACGAAGAACAAGGTGAAGGCGAGCCACAGGCCGTGATTGCCGAGCGGCCCCGTCACCAGCAGCAGCCCGCCGTAGACCGCGAAGGCGGCGGCCATGGTCGCCAGCAGCGCCCGCGTCCACGTCGCGCCGATGAAGATGCCGTCATAGACGAAGGAGGTGACGCCGATCACCGGCAGCAGCATCGCCCACGGCAGGAAGGCGAGGGTGGTCGCGGCCACCGCCGGATCGGTGCTGAAGCTGGCGGCGAACGGCGCCCCGGCGACGGCGTAGACGCCCGACAGCAACGCGCCGCCGCCGATCCCCCACAGCAGCAGCGCCCGGACCAGCCGCTCGAAGCGGTGCCGGTCGCGAGCGCCGACGGCCTCGCCGCACAGCACCTGGGCGGCACTCTCGAAGCCGTCGAGGATAAGCGCCGAAAGGATGAACAGCTGGTAGAGTATGCCGTTGGCGGCGAGCACCAGCGCGCCCTCATGGGCGCCGTCGCGGACCAGCAGCAGGGTGGCGCCGGTCAGCAGCAGCGTGCGCAGGAACAGGTCGCGGTTGAGCCGGAACAGCTCGCCCAGCGCGGCCCGGTTC
>DASZDE010000099.1:0-3695 GCA_035942355.1 Allosphingosinicella sp.
GCTCGAGATGCTCGATGTTGCGCTGGAGCCTGTAGGCGAGCGTGGCGATGACCGTGTCGATGCCTTCGTCGAACCGCTCGCCGGCGCGGTCGCCTGCATGGTCGATCAGGTAGATGTCGTTGCCGGACCGGCCCAGCATCCGGTCCGCTCCCGCGCCGCCGTTGAGCCGGTCGCCGCCGCCGCGGCCGCGCAGCACGTCGTTGCCGCCGAGCCCGTTGATCTCATCCTCGAAGCGGGTGCCGAACAAGGCCTCGCCTTCGCTCGTGCCGTTGATGACCGCCATGCGCCGTCTCCTTGACTACCCCCAGCGTAACCCTGAGCCCCGGGGGTTGAACGACGGGTGACCGGCCGGTTCGTTCCGGGGCGCCGCTCAGCCACGGGCCGTCGGTGGAATCCGGAGCCCCGCCTCTTCCCCGCGCAGCGCCGCCGCGACAAGCTCCGCACCCTCTGATAAGGTCAGGCCATGTCCACCTACACGCTCGACACTTCGACCAGCCGCGCCCACCCGACGCCCGCGCCGATGCGCCGGCTGACGGTGCCGAAGATCCAGGCGATGAAGGGCGGCGAGCCGATCGTGATGCTGACCGCCTACACGGCGCGGATGGCGCAGCTGATCGATCCGCATTGCGACCTGCTGCTGGTCGGCGACAGCCTCGGCCAGGTCATTTACGGGCTGCCCTCGACGATACCGGTGACGCTGGAGATGATGTGCGCGCACGGCGCGGCGGTGGTGCGCGGCTCCTACCATGCCTTGGTGGCGATCGACATGCCGTTCGGCTGCTACGAGGCCGGCCCGGCGCAGGCGTTCGCGAGCGCGGCGCGCATCCTCAAGGAGACCGGCGCGGCGGCGGTCAAGCTCGAAGGCGGCGAGGCGATGGCGGCGACGGTGGCGTTCCTCACCGCGCGCGGCATCCCGGTGATCGGCCATGTCGGGCTGACGCCGCAGGCGGTGAACGCGCTTGGCGGCTTTCGCGCGCGCGGCCGCGACGAGGCCGAACGGTCGAAGATCCTGGCCGACGCCAGAGCGGTGGCGGAGGCGGGCTGCTTCGCTTTGGTGCTCGAGGGCGTGATGGAGGACATCGCCGCCGAGGCCACCGGCGCGGTCGCCTGCCCGACGATCGGCATCGGCGCGTCGGCGGCGTGCGACGGCCAGGTGCTGGTGACCGAGGACATGCTCGGCCTGTTCGAACGGACGCCGCGCTTCGTCAAGCGGTTCGACGACCTGGCGGCGCGGATCGCGGCGGCCGCCGAGAGCTATGCGGCCGACGTCCGCTCGCGCCGCTTCCCGACCGAAGAGCAGATCTACCGCGCCCCGAAGTGAATGGCCTTCCGTTTGGCGGTGCGAGCCGATAGAGGAGCCGCAGGGCAATCCGCCGCGCCTGCCTCCCGGTCATCTTCGCCGCCGTCGCGACCGGCCGAAGCTGCGAGGGCGGGCAGGCGCGGGCGGAGCTGCCATGCTGAGGCTGGAGACTTTGCTTGGCGATCAAGCCTAGAGACAATGAGACCTTCTATCGCGAGGTGGACGAGGAACTGCGCCGCGACCATCTGGCGACGCTCGTGCGGCGCTACGGCTGGGCGTTCGCGCTCGGCATCGTGCTGCTGCTGGCGGCCATTGCCGGGGTCATTTACTGGCGGCACCTGCAGGAGGTCCGCGCCGGCGAACGGGGTGAGCGGCTGACCGCGCTGTTCCAGGACATCCAGGCCGGCAAGGCCAAGGAAGCCGGCCCCAAGCTCGAGGAGCTCGCCAGGGAAGGCAGCCCCGGCTACCGGGCCGCGGCCCTGCTCACCAAGGCCGACGTCGCGGTCCAGTCCGGCGACGACGCCGCCGCCGCCGCCGCGTTCAAGGCGGTAGTCGAGGACGAGGGGCTCGCCCGGCCCTATCGCGATCTGGCGCTGATCCGGCAGACCGCGGTCGAGTTCGACAGGCTGCCGCCGGCGACGGTGGTCGAGCGGCTGGCGCCGCTGGCGCGGGCGGGAAACCCCTGGTTCGGCAGCGCCGGCGAAATGGTCGCGCTGGCGCATCTCAAGCAGGGCAAGCCGGCGCTCGCCGCCCCGATTTTCGCCGCAATCGCCAAGGATGAGACGCTCCCGCAAAGCATGCGATCGCGCGCCATGCAGATGGCGGGCGCGCTGGGCGTCGACGCGGTCCAGCCCTCGGAAAGCACGGGCGAGGCCCCGGCAGCGAAGGAAGCAACTGAATGAAGCGGATGATTATTGCAGTCGCGGCGGCCGGTCTGCTCGGCGGATGCGGCATATTCGGCGGCGACGGCAAGCCCAAGACGCCGACCGTCGGCAAGCGCATCCCGGTGCTTAGCGCCGAAAGCAGCCTCGAGGTCGACCCGGCGCTGGCGGCCGCGGCGGTCACCTTGCCGCCGGCCGTGGCCAATGCCGAGTGGACCCAGTCGGGCGGCAATGCGGCCAAGTCGATGGGCCATCTCGCCCTCGGCACCGCGATTGGGCGCGCGTGGGGCGTCAGCATCGGCGCGGGCGGCGGCAGGCGGGGCGGGCTGGCGGCCTCGCCGGTGGTGGCGGGAGGGCGAATCTTCACCATCGACACCCAGGCCAATGTGCGCGCCTTCAGCGCCGCCGGCGGCGGCACCGTCTGGCAGACCCGGATCACCGGCGAAGGCCGCAACGACCGGTCCTTGTTCGGCGGCGGCGTGAGCTTCGCCAACGGGCGCGTCTACGCGACCACCGGCACCGGCCAGGCGGCGGCGCTGGACGCGGCGACGGGAAGCGTCATCTGGAAGGTCACGCCGGGCGGGCCCCTGCGCGGCTCGCCGACGATCGACGACACCAACGTCTATGTGATCAGCCAGGACAATCAGCTGTTCGCGCTCGACCCGGCGGACGGCAAGGTCCGCTGGACCGAGTCGGGGACGGTCGAGCTCGCCGGCGTGTTCGGCACCGCCGCGCCGGCGGCGTCGGCCGGCACGGTCGTGGCCGGCTTCTCGTCCGGCGAGCTTACCGCCTATCGCTACGAGAATGGCCGCGTCGTGTGGCAGGACGCGCTCGCCCGCACCAGCATCTCGACATCGGTGTCGGCGCTGTCCGACATCGACGCCGATCCCGTCATCGACAATGGCCGCGTCTATGCGGTCGGCCAGGGCGGGCGGATGGTGGCGCTCGAGCTCAACACCGGCCAGCGCATCTGGGAGATGAACGTCGCCGGCATCTCGACGCCGTGGGTGGCGGGCGAGTGGCTGTTCGTCGTCACCGACCAGGCCCAGCTGCTCGCGGTCGCCCGGTCGACCGGCCGCGTCAAATGGATGACCCAGCTTCCCCGCTGGCGCGACCCCAAGGACAAAGAGGGGCCGATCAGCTGGGTCGGGCCGATCCTGGCCGGCGGCCGGCTGATCCTGGCCAATTCGCAGGGCCAGCTGACCAACGTGTCGCCTTATGACGGCACCGTCCAGTCGACCGTGGAGACCAAGATGGCGGTGTCGCTGCCGCCCGTCGTGGCGGGCAACACCCTCTACGTGCTTCACGACAACGGCCAGCTGACGGCCTGGCGGTAGCCAGGCCGTCATCCCGGCGAAAGCCGGGATCCCGACGAGATGCGCCGAGCCTCCGTGTTCCTGGATCCCGGCTTTCGGGTTCCCATCAAAGTAATACTTTGATGGGGTCCCTCCCGGGATGACGGAGAGGGGGCTCCTCTCCGCCAGTTGACCCTCCGCCTCCGAACCGGCACAGCC
>DASZDE010000100.1:0-8430 GCA_035942355.1 Allosphingosinicella sp.
GGCCTTCGCCGGGACGCATTCCCGAGCGGACCTGCATCCTTACCCGCCGCACCGGCGCGCGCGGCGACCTCATCCGCCTCGCGCTGTCCCCGGACGGGGAGGTGCTTCCCGACGTGCGCGCCAAGGCGCCGGGGCGGGGAGCCTGGATCGGCGTCGACAAGGCCGCGCTGGAGACGGCGCGCGCGAACGGCAAGCTCAGGGGCGCGCTGGCCCGCGCGTTCAGGGGCGCGGAAATGCGCATTCCTGCCGATCTGGGCGATCGGATCGCGGCGGCGCTGCGGCAGGCGGCGCTCGACCGGCTCGGGCTCGAGGCGCGCGCCGGCAATTTGCTGACCGGCTCCGAGAAGATCGAAGCCGCCGCCCGCCGCGGCGAGGTCCATTTGCTGATCCATGCCGCCGATGCGGGCGAGGACGGCAGCCGCAAGCTCGACCAGGCGTGGCGGATCGGCGGGGGGCCTTCGCCGGCGCCGAGTGGGCCAGGCGAGGCGCAAGGACTGGTTTTTCCAGCGGAAAGAGCGATATTGTCGTTGGCGCTCGGCCGGCACAATGTGGTACATATCGCCTTGATCGACCGGGCCGCCGCAGCGCGTGTGCGTCACGCGCTCGATCGGTGGCGCGCTTTTATCGAACCTGAACAAGGACTAAGCGCCGCGGCGGCGGGAACGTCGAGGGAATCGGCTGTGGATGTGAACGAAGGATAGTATGAGCGAGACGACAGACAAGCCGAAACTCGGAGCGCGCGCGCCTTTGGGCCTCAAACGCACGGTCGAGACCGGCAAGGTGAAGCAGAGCTTCAGCCACGGCCGCTCGAACACGGTGGTGGTCGAGGTCAAGAAGCGCCGCATCCTCGGCCGCCCCGGCGAAGCCGAAGCCCCGAAGGTGGAGGAGGCGCCGCCGCCCGCACCGGTCGCCAAGGCGCCGCCGCCGGCTCCCAAGCCGGCCGTGCGCCCGGTCAACGATGCGACCACGCGCCGGGAGCTTCAGGATAAGTTGCTCCGCGAGGCCGAAGAAGCGCGGATGACCGCGCTCGAGGAGGCGCGCCGCCGCGATGATCGCCAGGTCCAGGCGGCGACCGAGGAGGAGCGCCGCCGCGCCGAGGAGAATCGGCGCGCCGAGGAAGAGCGTGCCGAGCTCGCGCGCCGCCGCGCCGAGGAGGAAGCCGCCGAGGCCGCCCGCCGGACCGGGGAGGCGCCCGACCAGGCCGCCGGGCAGCCGTCGGCAGGCGAGGCACCGACGATCATGGACGACGAGGAGGAAGGCGTCCGCCCCGGCCATGGCAGGCCGAAGCATCACGCCCCGGCGGCCAAGCGGCCCGACCCGGCGCGGCCGCCCCGCGGCGCGCGCGACGACCGCCGCCAGTCGGGCAAGCTCACCGTCAGCCGCGCGCTCGACGACGGCGAGGGGGGCGCGCGCGCCCGTTCGCTCGCTGCGCTGAAGCGCGCGCGCGAAAAGGAAAAGCGCGCCCATCAGCAGGCCGGCCCGGCAGCCAAGCAGGTGCGCGACGTGGTCGTGCCGGAAGCGATCACCGTCCAGGAACTCGCCAACCGCATGGCGGAACGCGGCGCCGACCTCGTCAAGTCGCTGTTCAAGATGGGCATGGTGGTGACCGTCAACCAGACGATCGACCAGGATACGGCCGAGCTGCTGGTCACCGAGTTCGGGCACAATATCAAGCGCGTCAGCGAAGCCGACGTCGAGATCGGCGTCACCGGCGAGGAAGATGCTGCCGAGACGCTGCAGCCCCGCCCGCCGGTGGTGACGATCATGGGCCATGTCGACCACGGCAAGACGTCCCTGCTCGACGCCATACGCGGCGCCGACGTGGTGTCGGGCGAGGCCGGCGGCATCACCCAGCATATCGGCGCTTATCAGGTCAGCCTGCCCGACAAGTCGAAGATCAGCTTCCTCGACACGCCGGGCCACGAGGCCTTCACCGAAATGCGCGCCCGCGGCGCCAACGTCACCGACATCGTGATCCTGGTGGTCGCGGCCGACGACGGCCTCAGGCCGCAGACGGTCGAGGCGATCAACCACACCAAGGCCGCCGGCGTGCCGATGATCGTCGCGATCAACAAGATCGACAAGCCGGGGGCCAATCCGCAGAAGGTGCGCGAGGAGCTGCTCCAGCACGAGATCATCGTCGAGCAGATGGGCGGCGATGTGCAGGACGTCGAAGTCTCCGCGCTGCAGAAGACCAACCTCGAGGGCCTGCTCGAGGCGATCCAGCTGCAGGCCGAGCTGCTCGAGCTCAAGGCGAACCCGGACCGCCAGGCCGAGGGTACGGTGATCGAGGCCAGGCTCGACAAGGGCCGCGGCCCGCTCGCCACCGTGCTCGTCCAGCGCGGCACCTTGCGGGTCGGCGACATCTTCGTGGTCGGCGCCGCCAGCGGCAAGGTCCGCGCGATGATCGACGACAAGGGGCGGCAGGTGAAGGAAGCGGGGCCCTCGGTCCCGGTCGAAGTCCTGGGGCTGTCGGCGGTGCCCTCCGCCGGCGATCCGTTCTCGGTGGTCGAGAACGATGCCCGCGCGCGCGAAGTGGCGGCCTATCGGCAAGGGGTGCTCGACCGCAAGCGCACGACCAGTGCTCCGGTCAGCCTCGAGAACATGTTCGCGTCCAAGACCGACCAGGCGGTGGAATATCCGCTCGTCATCAAGGCCGACGTGCAGGGGTCGGTCGAGGCGATCGTCAATGCGGTCAACCGCATCTCGAACGAGGATATCAAGGTGCGCGTGCTCCACGCCGGCGTCGGCGGGATCACTGAGAGCGACGTCACGCTGGCCGGTGCGTCGCGAGCTCCGATCATCGGCTTCAACGTGCGTCCCAACGCCAAGGCGCGCGAGATCGCCGAGCGCAACGCGGTCGAGCTGCAATATTACGACGTCATCTATCATCTTACCGATGCGGTCCGGTCCGCCATGGCCGGCGAGCTCGGGCCGCTGATGGTCGAGAATGTCGTCGGGCGCGCCGAAGTCCGCGAGGTCTTCTCGGCCGGCAAGCACGGCAAGGCGGCCGGGCTGCTCGTCACCGAAGGCTTCATCCGCAAGGCGCTGCGCGCCCGCATCACCCGCGACGACGTCATCGTGTACAACGGCTCGATCGCCTCGTTGCGGCGCTTCAAGGACGACGTGGCGGAAGTCCGCGCCGGCCTCGAATGCGGCGTCACCTTCGAGAACACGACCGACATCAAGCCCGGCGATTTCGTCGAGACGTTCGAAGTCGAGGAGCGCCAGCGGACGCTCTGAGGTATCCGCTGGCCCTGACAGTTGCTTGAGACCTGCTGAAGGCTGGAATGCGTCACAACGAAACTCCCGAAGGCCGGTCGGTCCGCCTGCTCCGGGTCGGCGAGCAGGTGCGGCATGCGCTGTCCGAAATCCTGATGCGCGGCGACGTCCACGACGAGGTGCTTGCGAGTCATGCGGTGTCGGTGACCGAGGTCAGGATGTCGCCCGACCTGCGCCACGCGACCGTGTTCGTGAAGCCGCTGCTCGGATCCGACGAGGCCGAGGTGCTGGCCGCGCTGAAGAGCAACGTCCGCTATCTGCGCGGCGAAGTGGCGCGGCGGGTCAACACCAAATATGCGGCGATGCTGAAGTTCCTGCCCGACGAGAGCTTCGACGAGGGCAGCCATATCGACAACCTGCTGCGCTCGCCGAAGGTGGCCGCCGACCTCGGCGGCGGCGACGAGGAGGAGTGACGCTCGCGGCCCCGATGGCGGATCGCGAGCTGCGCCTTGAGCCGCTCGCCGAGGCGCATCGCAAGGCGCTGCGGCAAGCCTGCGCCCAGGATGCCGAGATCTGGAACATCTATCCGGCCAATTATGCCGGCGCGGATTTCGACCGGAACTTCGAAACCTGCCTTGCCGGGCCCGGTCAGATCGCCTTCGCGCTTTTCGCCGGCGAGCGGCTGGTCGGAATGAGCAGCTATCTCGGCATCGATGGGGCCAATCGCGTGCTGGAGATCGGCCGCACCTACATCGCGCCGCGCCTGCGCGGCACCGGCTTCAACCGGCGGGTGAAGCGACTGATGCTCGACTGCGCGTTCGCGGAGGGGTTCACCCGGGTCGAGTTCCGCATCGACACCCGCAACACGCGCTCGATGGCCGCGGTCGAGACGCTCGGCGCGGTTCGCGAGGGTACGCTCCGCAGGAACCGCATCACCTGGACCGGCTACGTCCGCGACACCGCCGTCTATGGCCTGCTGGCGGAGGAATGGCGCGAGCGGGCGCATGGCTGAAGGCAACGTGATCTACGACGTCGCGACCTGGCTGGTCCCGCTCGTGTTCGCGATCGTCCTGCACGAAATCTCGCACGGCTGGGTTGCCAATGCGTTCGGCGACCCCACCGCCAGGGACCTTGGCCGGCTCAGCCCCAACCCGATCCGCCACGTCGACCCGATCGGGACCGTCGCTTTGCCGATGGTGCTCGCAGTGAGCGGAGCGCCGGTGTTCGGCTGGGCCAAGCCGGTGCCGGTCGACAGCCGCAAGCTGCGCAATCCGCGGCTGCACATGATGCTGGTGGCGCTGGCGGGGCCGGGGATGAACTTCCTGCTCGCGCTCGCCGCCGCCTTCGGGCTCACGCTCGCTAGGGCGGCGGAGGCGGCGCCGTTCCTGGTCGACAATCTCGGCAATTTCCTGGTGATCAATCTGTTCCTGGGCGTGTTCAACCTGCTGCCGGTGCCGCCGTTCGACGGAGGCCATATCGTCGAAGGCCTGCTGCCGCGCCCGCTGGTGCCGGCATGGAAGCGGATCGGCCGGCTGGGATTCCCGCTCCTGATCCTGCTGCTGGTGGTGGTGCCGTTGGTTTTTCCCCAGGCGAACGTCATCGAGAAGCTGGTCGTGCCGCCGGTGACGGCGCTGCTCCGCGTCTACGGCGGCCTGGCGGGGCTCGCCTGAGCGGTGCAGGGCTGGCTGATCATCGACAAGCCGATCGGGCTGGGATCGACACAGATCGTGTCGGGCGTGAAGCGCGCCCTCAATGCGGGCGGCTATCCGAAAATGAAAGTCGGGCATGGCGGCACCCTCGATCCGCTGGCGAGCGGAGTGCTGCCTGTGGCGCTCGGAGAAGCCACGAAGCTTTGCGGCCGCATGCTCGACGCCGACAAGATCTATCGGTTCACCGTCGCCTTCGGCAAGGAGACCATCACGCTCGATGCGGAAGGGCCGGTGGTCGCAACCTCCAGCGTGCGCCCGACCTCGGCACAGGTGGAGGCGGTGCTGCCGCATTTCACCGGCCCGATCGAGCAGGTGCCGCCGGCTTATTCGGCGCTGAAGGTCGACGGGAAGCGCGCCTACGAGCGCGCGAGGGCCGGCGAGCCGGTCGAGATGAAGGCTCGTGCGGTCACCGTTCATTCCCTGGCCGTCGCTGCCGCGGACCTGGATGAAGTCACGCTCAGCGCCACCGTCTCCAAGGGCACCTATATCCGTTCGCTGGCGCGGGACATTGCGCGCGCTCTTGGCACGGTCGGGCACGTCACCATGCTGCGGCGCGTGAAGGCAGGGCCCTTCACCATCGCGCAGGCGATTTCGCTGGACAAAATACAGGCGGTCGCTAAGGACCGCCAGCTTGAACAGGCACTCTTGCCGCTGGCGGCGGGGCTGGACGACATCCCGGCTCTTTCCGTCACCCCCGACCAGGCAAGGCTGCTCCGACAGGGGCGGAAACTGGCCGGGATCGCCGCAAAGCCGGGGCTCCATCTCGCGACCGACCAGTCTGTTCCGGTCGCGCTCGTGGAGCTCAGCGAAGGTCAGCTTCGCGTGGTGCGCGGTTTCAACCTGGACCAGGAAGGAGTTTGACGATGTCGGTTACCGCCGAGCGCAAGCAGGAAATCATCGACGACAATGCCCGGGGGACGGGCGATACCGGATCTCCCGAGGTCCAGGTCGCGATCCTCACGGAACGCATCACCAACCTCACCGAGCATTTCAAGACGCACGCGAAGGACAACCATAGCCGCCGCGGCCTGCTGATGCTCGTCAACAAGCGCCGCTCGCTTCTGGACTATCTCCGGAAGACGGATGCGGAGCGCTACACCAAGCTGATCGCGAAGCTCGGTCTTCGCAAGTGACACAATCGATCGGCTCGCCTCGGCGGGCCGCTTGCGTATTGCGTCATCC
This sequence comes from Allosphingosinicella sp., assembly GCA_035942355.1. Lineage (GTDB taxonomy): Bacteria > Pseudomonadota > Alphaproteobacteria > Sphingomonadales > Sphingomonadaceae > Allosphingosinicella. The sequence continues at coordinate 6,114 of DASZDE010000100.1, forward strand.
CGGCGGAGGCCGGGATCCAGCTCGACCGTGGACCTGGACCTCGGCCTTCGCCGGGGAACATGAACGGAAAGCCAGCAAGCAATTCCGCGAAGCTGGCAGGACCGGATAGGTCCGATCAGGCCCCGGTCGCATAGGGCGACCGGACGGAAGGAAAAACGAATGTTCGACATGAAGAAAGTTGAGATTGAGTGGGGCGGCAAGATGCTTACGCTCGAAACCGGGCGTGTCGCCCGCCAGGCCGACGGCGCGGTGCTCGCGACCCTCGGCGAAACCGTCGTCCTGTGCGCGGTCACCGCGGCCAGGAGCGTGAAGCCGGGGCAGGATTTCTTCCCCTTGACCGTCCATTATCAGGAAAAATTCTCGGCCGCCGGGCGCATCCCGGGCGGCTTCTTCAAGCGCGAGCGCGGCGCCACCGAGAAGGAGACGCTGACCAGCCGCCTGATCGACCGGCCGATCCGGCCGCTGTTCCCGGAGGGCTTCTACAACGAGGTCCTGGTGATCGCGCATGTGCTCAGCTATGACGGCGAGAACGAGCCCGACGTGCTGGCGATGATCGCCGCGTCGGCCGCGCTCACTTTGTCGGGCATCCCGTTCATGGGCCCGATCGCCGCCGCCCGAATCGGCTATGCCGACGGCGAATATATTCTCAACCCGAGCCAGGACCAGATCAGACAGGGCGAGCTCGATCTGATCGCCGCGGGCACCTATAATGCGGTGATGATGGTCGAATCCGAAGCCAAGGAGCTTTCGGAGGACATCATGCTCGGCGGCGTCATGTTCGCCCATCGCGAATGCAGGAGGGTGATCGACGCGATCATCAGGCTGGCCGAGCAGGCCGCCCGCGACCCCTGGGAGCTCGACGAGCCGGCCGACACGAAGGCGGTCAAGGCGAAGCTCAAGGACCTGATCGGCGGCGACCTGGCCGCGGCCTACAAGCTGACCGACAAGCAGGAGCGCCAGAGCGCGGTCAACCAGGCGCGCGCCAAGGCCCGCGACGGGCTCGCCGAGATGGAAAGCGCCGATCCGGCCGGCTATCTGGGCGCGCTCAAGCTGGTCAAGAAGCTCGAGGCCGACATCGTCCGCAGCGCCATCCTCAAGGACGGCCGCCGCATCGACGGCCGCGACACAAGCACCGTCCGCGGGATCGAGGCGATGGTCGGCTTCCTGCCGCGCACCCACGGCTCGGCGATTTTCACCCGCGGCGAGACCCAGGCGATCTGCACCACCACGCTCGGCACCAAGGATAGCGAGCAGATGATCGACGGCCTCGAGGGGCTGTCGTACCAGCGCTTCATGCTCCACTACAACTTCCCGCCTTATTCGGTCGGCGAAGTCGGCCGCTTCGGCGCGCCCGGGCGGCGCGAGGTCGGCCACGGCAAGCTGGCGTGGCGGGCGCTCCACCCGGTGCTCCCCAGCGCCGAGGAATTCCCCTACACGATCCGGGTCCTCGCCGACATCACCGAGTCGAACGGCTCGTCCTCGATGGCGACCGTGTGCGGCGGCAGCCTCGCTTTGATGGACGCCGGCGTGCCCTTGAAGCGGCCGGTCTCCGGCATCGCCATGGGCCTGATCAAGGAGGGCGATGAGTTCGCGGTGATCTCCGACATCCTCGGCGACGAGGACCATCTCGGCGACATGGACTTCAAGGTCGCCGGCACGTCCGAGGGCATCACCTCGCTGCAGATGGACATCAAGATCGCCGGCATCACCGAGGAGATCATGCGCACCGCCCTCGACCAGGCCAATCAGGGCCGCGCCCACATATTGGCCGAGATGGCCAAGGCGCTGGGCGAGGTCCGCACCGAGCTCAGCGCCCACGCGCCGCGGATCGAGACCATGCAGATCGACAAGGCCAAGATCCGCGAGGTGATCGGCACCGGCGGCAAGGTGATCCGCGAGATCGTCGCCGAGACCGGCGCCAAGGTCGATATCGACGACGAGGGCCTGATCAAGATCTCCTCGTCGGACCTCAACCAGATCGAGGCGGCGCGCCGCTGGATCCAGGGGATCGTCGAAGAGCCGGAAGTCGGCAAGGTCTATACCGGCAAGGTCGTCAATCTGGTCGATTTCGGCGCGTTCGTGAACTTCATGGGCGGCAAGGACGGTCTCGTCCACGTCTCGGAAATCAGGAACGAGCGCGTCGAGAAGGTCGCGGACGCCCTGTCCGAAGGCCAGGAAGTGAAGGTCAAGGTCCTCGAGATCGACCAGCGCGGCAAGGTCCGCCTGTCGATGCGCCTCGTCGACCAGGAGACCGGCGCCGAGCTCGAGGACACCCGTCCGCCGAGGGAGCCGCGTGAAGGCGGCGACCGTGGGGATC
>DASZDE010000101.1:0-5634 GCA_035942355.1 Allosphingosinicella sp.
ACCTTGGCGTGATTGTCCGGACTGATCTCCACGCGGTAGATCAGGCCGAGATCGTAGATGTTGACTGGGATCTCGGGATCGTAGATTTCCTTCAGCGCCTCGATCACCGCCTCGTACAGGTCACCGCCCGGCTCCACTGGAGCGGGCCTGGCCGGCTTCTCGGCGAGGAAGCCCGCCAGATAGTCGCGCCTCCGCTCGAAGGTCTGCGCAAGCGACGGGCCCCCTCCACCAGCCTGCGGCTGGTCCCCCTCCCCGTTCCGGGGAGGAGCGCTGCTCACTGGCCTTGCCTTTTCAACAGCGCTGTTCGCTCCATCGTGCAGACGACCTCGTCCCTCTGGTTGAGCATTCGGTGCTCGAACGTGACGATGCCCGCGTCCGGCCTCGACTTCGAATCCTTCAAGGAGATCACTTCCGTCTCCGCCCTCAGCGTATCTCCAATGAACACCGGCTTGGGCATGCGGACCTTGTCGTAGCCCAGATTGGCAACGAGCGTTCCCAGAGTCGTGTCGCCAACCGAGAGGCCGACCAGAAGCGAGAAGGTGAAGGTGCCGTTGACGACAATCCGCCCGAACTCCGTGGCCGACGCATATTCCGAATCGAGGTGGAGCGGCTGCGGATTGTGGGTCAGGGCCGAAATCAGAAGGTTGTCGGTCTCGGTGACGGTCCGGTGCGGCTGGTGCGACAGCCGGTCGCCGATCGCCCATTCGTCGAAGAAGCGGCCGGGCATGTCAGGATTCCCGGGTTAGCAAGGAGCCGTTCGGGCTGAGCTTGTCGAAGCCCTTTTCTTCCCTTCTCTGCGGAAGAAAGGAACGCCCTTCGACAGGCTCAGGGCGAACGATTCTGTTCCTCGACATTACCCCTCCCCCTTCTCGACCCGCACCAGCAAAGTCCCTTCGCTCACCTGCGCCCCCTCGCTCACGTTCAGCTCGGCGACCATGCCATCGAACGGGGCGACAAGGCTATGCTCCATCTTCATCGCCTCGAGCGTGACCAGCTTCCGGCCCTTGGCGACGAGATCGCCCTGGCGCACGTCGACCGCGATCACCCGCCCCGGCATCGGCGCGATCAGCGCGCCGTCCGAAGCGCCCGCGCCCACCGCCCCGCCGCCGGTGCCCGGCCAGGCGAAGGCGAACGCCTGGCCCTGGTAGAAAACCAGGAGCTGCTCGCCCAAAGTCGCCGATCCGGCCGCGAAAATGTGGGGCGAAGCCAGGTCGATGACGCGGGTCTCGCCGCCGCGGCGAAGCGCCACGCGCAGATCGGGCTCGGCATTGGCGCGGAAACCGTCGAGCGAGCGCCACGGATCGCGCTCCGGCGGCAGCGCCGGGCCGCCGAAGTCGGCGGCATGGAGCGTCACCGCCGCCAGGTTCCAGATCTCGTCGCTGGGCTCCGACGGCGGCACCAACTGGTCGAGATGCTTGGGGATGAAGCCGGTATCGATCTCGCCGGCCGCAAAGTCGCGGTGCAGCACGGCTTCGGCCAGGAAGGCGGCGTTGGTCTTCACCGGCCACACCTCGATCTCGTCCAGCGCGCGCGCCAGCCGCACGATCGCCTCGCCGCGGTCGCCGGCATGGGCGATCAGCTTGGCGATCATCGGGTCGTAATAAGGGCTGATCCGGTCGCCTTCCTCGACGCCGGTGTCGATGCGGATTCCGCCGCCGAGCACGAAATGGTCGAGCCGCCCGGTCGAGGGCAGGAATTCGTGCGTCGGATCCTCGGCGTAGAGCCGCGCCTCCATCGCCCAGCCGTCGATCCGCAGCTCCTCCTGTCGCTTGGGCAGCTTCTCCCCGCTCGCCACCCGGAGTTGCCATTCGACCAGATCCTGGCCGGTGATGGCCTCGGTCACCGGATGCTCGACCTGGAGCCGCGTGTTCATCTCCATGAACCAGATGCGGTCGGCCCTAAGCCCTTCGGAGGCATCGGCGATGAACTCGACCGTGCCCGCCCCGACATAGTCCACCGCCTGGGCCGCCCTCACCGCCGCCTCGCAGACCGCGGCGCGCGTCGCCTCGTCCATCCCCGGCGCGGGGGCTTCCTCGATCACCTTCTGGTGGCGCCGCTGCAGCGAGCAATCGCGCTCGAACAGATGGACGGCATTGCCGTGCGTATCGCCGAACACCTGCACTTCGATATGGCGCGGCCGCTCGATATATTTCTCGATCAGCACCTTGTCGTCGCCGAACGCGGCCGCCGCCTCGCGCTTGCACGAGGCCAGCATGTCCTGGAACTCGCCCGCCGCATTGACCTTGCGCATCCCCTTGCCGCCGCCGCCCGCCACGGCCTTGATCAGCACCGGATAGCCGATCGCGTCCGCCTCCTTCTGCAGCCTCCCGGGATCTTGGTCCTCGCCGAAATAGCCGGGCGTGGTCGGCACCCCGGCCTCGTCCATCAGCTTCTTGGCCGCGTCCTTCAGCCCCATCGCCCGGATCGAATGCGGCTTCGGCCCCACCCAGATCAGCCCCGCGTCGATCACCGCCTCCGCGAACTTGGCATTTTCGGAAAGGAACCCGTAGCCCGGATGGATCGCCTCCGCCGCGGTCTGCTTGGCGGCGGCAATGATCTTCTCGCCCACCAGATAGCTCTCCCGCGCCGGCGAAGCGCCGATATGCACCGCCGCGTCCGCCTCGCGCACATGCAGCGCCTTGGCGTCCGCATCGGAGTAGACGGCAACGGTGCGGACCCCGACGCGCCGCGCGGTGCGGATGATCCGGCAGGCGATCTCGCCGCGATTGGCGATGAGCAGGGAGTTAATCACAAAGACAAACCTTGCCGCCGAAGATGGTTAAGTCGCGCGTTACGAGCAGAACGCATTATCAACACGACACGACGAATACGATTGGCTATGTCTAGAATCATAAAAAGAACAAACGCTCGGCCTGCAACAAAAAGTCCTCTCTGAAGGGTCGTCATTTCGCCACTAGCTCGCACTGACTCTCCTACCGAATTTATTATAGCAACATAGAAAAGCGTCGTTATACACAATGCGAATATAAGTAATAATGCCTCTCCGAGATATGATCCGAATAGTACTGGGTCCCTCGAATAAAACAAACCTATTCTTGCATTTCTGATATTTTGTCGTCGCACAGCTCGCCGGAACCCATTATGGTAAATCGACACAGCCCACGAATACGTGGCGCGCATGGTCGTCCAAAGTGCTTTTGCGAAAGCACCAACGGCAACTACAATAGCAATTGCTTGAAGATATGGGTTGCTAACGACGGCGGCGATCCAAGAGTCCATCATCACATCCTGAACAGCCCGAAGCGTGCCCGCTCCGGGATCGGCGCGTTCAGGCAGGCGCTGAACGCCAGCCCGAGCACGTCGCGGGTCTGCACCGGGTCGATCACCCCGTCGTCCCACAGCCGCGCGGTGGCGTAATAGGGGCTGCCCTCATGCTCGTAGCGATCGCGGATCGGGGCCTTGAAGGCTTCCGCCTCCTCCGGCGTCCAGCTCTCCGCATCCTTGTGCACCGTCGCCAGCACGCTCGCCGCCTGCTCGCCGCCCATCACGCTGATCCGGCTGTTCGGCCAGGTGAACAGGAAGCGCGGCCCGTAGGCGCGGCCGGCCATGCCGTAATTGCCGGCGCCGAAGCTGCCGCCGATCAGAACCGTGATCTTGGGCACCTGCGCGGTCGCCACCGCAGTGACCAATTTGGCGCCGTCCTTGGCGATCCCGCCGGCCTCATATTTGCCGCCGACCATGAAGCCGGAAATGTTCTGCAGGAACAGCAAGGGCGTGCGGCGCTGGCAGGCGAGCTCGATGAAATGGGCGCCCTTCAAGGCGCTTTCCGAGAACAGGATGCCGTTATTGGCCAGGATCGCCACCGGCATCCCCCAGATGCGGGCGAAGCCGCACACCAATGTGGTGCCGTAGAGCGCCTTGAACTCGTGCAATTCGGAAGCATCGACGATCCGGCCGATCACCTCGTGCACGTCGTAGGGGGTGCGCACGTCGTCGGGGATGATGCCGTACAATTCCTCCGCGTCGAGCTTCGGCGCGACCGGCTCGGCAAGGTCGAGATCGACGCTCTTCACCACGTTCAGCCGCGCCACGATGTCGCGGACCAGGGCGAGCGCATGCTCGTCATCGTCGGCGAGATGGTCGACCACGCCCGACCGGCGCGCGTGAAGGTCGCCGCCGCCCAGTTCCTCGGCGCTGATCACCTCGCCCGTCGCCGCCTTGACCAAAGGCGGGCCGGCAAGGAAGATGGTGCCCTGGCCGCGGACGATCACGCTCTCGTCCGACATCGCCGGCACATAGGCGCCGCCGGCGGTGCAGCTCCCCATCACGCAGGCGATCTGGGCGATACCCTGCGCGCTCATCTGCGCCTGGTTGTAGAAGATGCGGCCGAAATGGTCGCGGTCGGGGAAGACCTCGGCCTGGTGCGGCAGGTTGGCGCCGCCGCTGTCCACCAGGTAGACGCAGGGCAGCCGGTTCTCGCGCGCGATCTCCTGCGCGCGCAGATGCTTCTTCACCGTCACCGGGAAGTAAGCGCCGCCCTTCACCGTCGGGTCGTTGGCGACGATCATCGTCTCGCGCCCCGAGACGCGGCCGATGCCGGCGATCATCCCCGCGCCGGGCGCCTGGTCGTGATACATGCCGCCCGCGGCGAGCTGGCCGATCTCGAGCAAGGGCGAGCCCGGATCGAGCAGGCGGGTCACCCGGTCGCGCGGCAGCAGCTTGCCGCGGGCGACGTGGCGCTCGCGATGCTTGTCCGGCCCGCCGAGCGCGGCCGCCGCCACCTTCGCCCGCAGCTCCTCGACCAGCGCCCGGTTGTGCGCCGCGAACCGGCCATAGGTCTCCGAGCCCGCGTCGACCTTGGAGGTGAGCTGCGTCACGCCGGCGCCCCGGGCGGGCGCTTGCGGATCAGGTAGCGGTAAACCCCGTTGAGATTGATCAGCAGCAGCACGAAGTTGAGGCTCGCGATCGCGCCCTCCGGCTCCGGGTCGAGCAGTCCATAGGCGATGAAGCCGATCGACGAGAACACGAACAGGATGAAGGCGAAGCCGGTCGTCCGCCGCCCGAGGTCCATCGACACCATCAGGGCCGCGATGGCCGCGCAGATGGCGGCGAACCACTCGATGATGTCGAGCCCGGGAATGGTGACGTGCATGGCCTACTCCGTCACCCCCGCGAAAGCGGGGGTCCAGACAGACTCGGCATCACCCTCGGCCGCTGGCTGGATTCCCGCTTTCGCGGGAATGACTAGGGCGGCGGTTCGGGCCCCTGCAAAGTACCACTTTCTCGAGATAACCTTCATGCCGCCCCGATCAGCTCGCGGCCGATCAACATGCGGCGGATCTCGTTGGTGCCGGCGCCGATGTCGAGCAATTTGGCGTCGCGCGCGTAGCGCTCGACCGGCCAGTCCTTGGTGTAGCCGGCCCCGCCCAGCGCCTGGATTGCCTCGAGCGACACCTTCACTGCGCTTTCGGATGCGAGCAGGATCGCGCCCGCCGCGTCGAACCGCGTCGTCCTGCCCGCGTCGCAATTCTTCGCCACCTGATAGACATAGGCCCGCGCCGAATTGAGCGCGACGTACATGTCGGCGACCTTGGCCTGGATGAGTTGGAACGCGCCGATCGGCTTCCCGAACTGCTTCCTCTCACGCACGTACGGAATCACTACGTCGAGGCA
>DASZDE010000102.1:0-8022 GCA_035942355.1 Allosphingosinicella sp.
CACCAGGACCAAGGCGCAGGAGCCGCTGACGGCCGACAATTACGGCGGCCGCTACATCTATTACGGAATCCGCGAGTTCGGCATGGCCGCGGCGATGAACGGCATGGCGTTGCACGGCGGCGTGATCCCCTATGGCGGCACTTTCCTGATCTTCTCCGATTATTGCCGGCCCGCCATTCGCCTGTCGGCGCTGCAGGGCGTGCGGGTGATTTACGTGATGACCCATGATTCGATCGGTCTCGGCGAGGACGGGCCGACCCATCAACCCGTCGAGCAGCTCATGGGGCTGCGCATGATTCCAAATCTCGCCGTCTACCGGCCCGCCGACGCGGTCGAGACGGCCGAGTGCTGGGCGCTGGCGCTGCAGCGGCAGGACGGGCCGTCGCTGCTCGCGCTGACCCGCCAGAATGTGCCGCAGCTCCGGCTCGAACGGACGGACAGTCTCTCCGCGCGCGGCGCCTACCGGCTGCGTTCCGCCGAAGCGGATCGGCGGGTCGTGCTGATCGCCACCGGATCGGAAGTCCAGACCGCCGTCACAACCGCCGATGCCCTGGAGGCACAGGGTATCGGGGCCGACGTGGTTTCAATGCCTTGCTGGTCGCTGTTCGATGGCCAGGACGAGACGTACCGCGCGGACATCCTTCCGGAAGGGCCGCTCCGGGTTTCGATCGAAGCGGGCTCGACGCTTGGCTGGGAGCGCTATGTCGGTTTCGAAGGGCTCAGCATTGGTCTCGACCGGTTCGGGGCCTCGGCGCCGGCCGAAGACTTGTTCAACCACTTCGGCTTCACCGCCCAGGCGATCGTGCCGAAGATCTTGACTGCACTCGACATTATTGGAGATCAATGACATGCCGATTAGAGTTGCGATCAACGGATTCGGGCGGATCGGCCGCCTGGTGGCGCGCGCGATCCTCGAGCGGGGCGACAGCGGGCTCGAGCTGGTCGCAATCAACGATCTGGCCGACGCCAAGTCCAACGCCATGCTGTTCAAGCGCGACTCGGTGCACGGCCCCTATCCGGGTGAGGTGAGCCACGAAGGCAACGACCTCATCATCGACGGCAACAGGGTCAAGGTGACCGCCGAGCGCGACCCGGCCAAGCTCCCGCACGGCGACAATGGGATCGACATCGCGCTTGAATGCACCGGGTTTTTCGCCGACCGCGACAGCGCGCAGAAGCATCTCGATGCCGGCGCCCGGCGCGTGCTGATCTCGGCTCCCGCCAAGGGCGTCGACCTGACCGTCGTCTACGGCGTCAACCACGACAGGCTGACCGCCGAGCACATGATCGTCTCCAACGCCTCCTGCACCACCAATTGCCTCGCACCGGTTGCTAAGGTCATGAATGATATGATTGGGATTGAACGGGGATTGATGACCACGATCCACGCCTATACCAACGACCAGAAGATTCTCGACCAGATCCATCCGGACATGCGCCGCGCCCGCGCCGCCGCGATGTCGATGATTCCGACCACCACCGGCGCCGCCCGCGCGGTCGGCGAGGTGCTGCCCGAACTCAAGGGCAAGCTCGACGGATCGGCGGTGCGGGTGCCGACGCCGAACGTCAGCCTGGTCGACCTCACCTTCACGCCGAGGCGCGACACCAGCCGCGACGAGGTCAACGGCGCGCTCCGGGCCGCCTCGCAAAGCGGTCCGCTCAAGGGCATTCTCGCCTATACCGACGAGCCGCTCGTCTCGATCGACCTCAACCACAATCCGGTAAGCTCGACCGTCGACAGCCTCGAGACGGCGGTGCTCGAGGGCAAGCTGGTCCGGGTCGTCAGCTGGTACGACAATGAATGGGGCTTCTCGAACCGCATGGTCGATACGGCCGGCGCGATCGCGAGGTTGATTTGATGACCATCGTCATGCCGGCGGACGCCGGCATCCCAGCGAGAAGATCTGTGCTTCCTGGTCCCGGGACCCCGGCCTCCGGCGCGGTGACGGAAGAGTGACGTCATGGCGTCATTTTTGACCCTCGACGACCTCGGCGACGTTGCCGACAGGCGCGCGCTGGTTCGCGTCGACCTCAACGTGCCGATGGCGGGCAACGAGGTCACCGACGACACTCGCCTGAGAGCCACGCTTCCGACCGTGACCGAACTTGCCGACAAAGGGGCCGTCGTGCTTCTCCTCGCGCATTTCGGACGGCCGAAGGTGCCGAGCCCGGAATTTTCGCTGGCGCGCATCGCCGGGGCCTATCAGGCAGTGCTCGGCCGTCCGGTCCGCTACATTGATTGGGAGGGTGCCGAGGAGGCGGTCGCCAGGCTGGAGCCGGGCGATGTCGCCATCCTGGAGAACACCCGTTTCTTCGGCGGCGAGGAGAAGAACGATCCCGCGATCGCCGAACGCTTCGCCCGCCTTGGCGACCTTTACGTCAACGACGCCTTCTCCGCCGCCCATCGTGCCCACGCTTCGACCGAGGGCCTTGCCCGCCTGCTTCCCGCTTATGCCGGGCGGGCGATGGAGGCGGAGCTGAAGGCGCTCCGGAAGGCGCTTGGCGAGCCCGAGCGGCCGGTCGCGGCGGTGGTCGGCGGCGCCAAGGTCTCGACCAAGCTCGAAGTGCTGCGCCACCTGGTCGCCAAGGTCGATCATCTGATCATCGGCGGCGGCATGGCCAATACGTTCCTCGCCGCCCGCGGTGTCGATGTCGGCAAATCGCTGTGCGAGCACGACCTCGCCGGCACCGCGCTCGAGATCCTCGACGCCGCCGACCGCGCCGACTGCACGGTCCATTTGCCCTACGACGTGGCGGTCGCGAAGGAATTCGCCGCCAGTCCCCCTTCGCTGCGCATCTGCAACGTCCACGAAGTCGCCGCCGACGAGATGATCCTCGATCTCGGTCCGGCCGCCGTCGAAGCGCTCGGCGACGTCCTCAAGACCTGCCGCACCCTGGTCTGGAACGGCCCGCTCGGCGCTTTCGAGACGCCGCCGTTCGACCGGTCGACCGTGGCCCTCGCCCGCACCGCCGCGGCGCTCACCCAAAGCGGCTCGCTTGTCTCGGTGGCTGGCGGCGGCGATACGGTCGCGGCCCTCAACCATGCCGAGGTGGCGGGGGATTTCACTTTCGTTTCAACCGCCGGCGGCGCTTTCCTCGAATGGATGGAAGGCAAGGCGCTGCCCGGCGTGATGGCGCTGCAGGCGGTCGAGCCGGCATGATCAACATCCAGGGCATCGATCATGTCGTGCTGCGGGTGGCGGACCTGGCCGGCATGGTCCGCTTCTACACCGACGTGCTTGGCGCCAGGCTGGAAAGGCGGCAGGAGGAGCTCGGGCTTTACCAGCTGCGGATCGGCTCCGCGCTGCTCGACCTGGTGCCAGTTCACGGTCAGCTTGGCCGGGTCGGCGGCGCCGCGCCCGGTCTCGAAGGCCGCAACGTCGATCATATCTGCTTCAGGGTGCTGCCATGGGACGGAGAGGCGATCCTCACCGGCCTCCGCAGCCATGGCATCCAAGGCGAAATCGTCTCCCGCTATGGCGCCGACGGCGACGGCCCGTCCATCTACCTTTCCGATCCGGAAGGAAACCATTTGGAGCTGAAAGGCCCGCCCTGGGCTCCCGTGCCCGCACGCTTATCCGAACCAACCGAGGACATGACCGATGCATGACGCGCAGATGACGGCGAAGATGAGGGACGGCAGGGGCTTCATCGCCGCGCTCGATCAGAGCGGCGGTTCGACTCCGAAGGCGCTCAAAGGCTACGGCGTCGAAGAAGGCGCCTGGTCGAACGACGAACAGATGTTCGACCTCATCCACCAGATGCGCTGCCGGATCATCACTTCGCCGGCCTTCACGGGCGAGAAGGTGATCGGCGCGATCCTGTTCGAGCGCACCATGGACGGTCAGGCGGACGGCAAGCCGGTGCCTCAGCTGCTCAAGGAACGGGGGGTGGTGCCCTTCATCAAGATCGACAAGGGCCTCGAAGCCGAGGCGAACGGCGTCCAGCTGATGAAGCCCATGCCCGATCTCGATGCGCTGCTCGCCCGCGCGAGGGGCATCGGCATGTTCGGCACCAAGGAGCGCTCGGTCATCAACCTCGCCGATCGCAAGGGCATCGACGCCATCGTCCGCCAGCAGTTGGAGGTCGGCCGGCAGGTGCTCGCCGCGGGCCTGGTTCCGATCCTCGAGCCCGAAATCAACATCAAGAGCCCCGAACGCGCCGAGGCGGACCTCATGCTGCTCGAAGAGCTCGCCAGGGCGCTGGACGCGCTGCCCGGCGACGACGAAGTGATGCTGAAGCTTTCGATCCCCACAAGGCCGGGCTTGTTCCAGCCGCTGATCGACCATCCGCGCGTGCTGCGCGTCGTCGCGCTTTCGGGCGGCTACTCGCGCGACGAGGCGTGCCGCGAGCTTGCCAGGAACCCCGGCATGATCGCCAGCTTCTCGCGCGCCTTGCTCGAGGACCTGCGCCACCAGATGAGCGACGAGGAATTCGACCGCGCGCTCGCCGCGGCGATCGACGACATCTACCAGGCCTCGACCGAGAAGGAGGCGGCCTAGCCATCCGCCGCTTGCTGGCGCGTCAGTTCGCGCGGCCGACCGGGTGGATCGGCCGGCGGCTGATCGCGCCTTGGCTCAACCGGATCAGCCGCGAGATGAACCGGCTGTCGCTCGAGCGGCTCGATGTCCAGCCGGACGATGCCGTGCTCGAGATCGGCTTCGGCGGGGGTGACCTGCTCAGGGCGCTCCTGGCCGGGAGGCCCGGCCGGGTGTTCGGCGTCGATGTCTCGCAAGCGATGGTCGAGCGGGCCAGGCAGCGGTTCCGCGGCGCGGGCGAGAGGCTCCGCCTGTTCGAGGCGTCGGCCGAGAGGCTGCCCTTGGCCGACGCTGCCGTCGACAAGGCGGTGAGCGTCAACAGCCTCTATTTCTGGCCCGATCCGGCCGCCGCCATGGCCGAGCTGGCGCGCGTGATCCGCCGCGGCGGCCGACTGGTGCTGTGCTTCGAGCCGCCCGAGGAGCTCCGCAAATGGCCGGGCCACCGCTTCGGCTTCCAATTGCACAGCGCCCGCGACCTGGTGGTGCTGGCCGGCGCGGCCGGTTTCGGGGATCCGCAAATGGTCCAGGGCGTCGGCCGGAAGCCGGACCGTTTTCTGTGCTTGAGCCTTGAGAGGCTTGGTGCGATCGACTGACGCCGATGCCGCAGGAAGACCTCGAACTCGCCCCCGACTTCGCCGAGCTGTTCGAGGCCGGCGATCGGGCGCCATGCCAGCTTTACCTGATTTCTCCTCCGGCGATCGGTGCCGGCTTTGCCGACGAGCTGGCGGCGGCGCTGGACGGCGGGCCCGTCGCTGCCTTCCAGCTCCGCCTGAAGGGCGTGGCCGACGACGAAGTCCTGCGCGCGGCGGAGCGGGCGATGCCAATCTGCGCCGCCCATGAGGTCGCCTTCATCCTCAACGACCGTATCGACCTCGCCCAAAGATGCGGCGCCGACGGCGTGCATCTCGGCCAGGACGACGGGGATCCGCGGGAGGCGCGGCGGCTGCTCGGCCCGATGGCCCAGATCGGCGTCACCTGTCATGCCAGCCGCCACCTGGCGATGGAGGCGGGCGAAGCGGGCGCGGACTATGTCGCGTTCGGCGCCTTTTTCCCGACCTCCACCAAGGAGACGATCCACCGCCCCGACCCCGCGATCCTCGGCTGGTGGTCGCGGCTGTTCGAGGTGCCGTGCGTGGCGATCGGCGGCATCACGCCCGCCAATGCGCGGCCGTTGGTCGAGGCGGGCGCGGATTTCCTCGCCGTGTGCAGCGCGGTGTGGAACGCGCCGCAGGGTCCGGCCGCCGGCATCGCCGCTTTCAGCCGGCTGCTGGAGCGCTGAGCGCAGTGGGAGGGATGCAGCCGGTCGAGCGAGGCCAGCTCTGGGTGATGCGCCTCCGCGCGTTGCTGGCGGCCATCGTCCTGCTCGCCGCGGCCGCCCTTGCCGAATCGATCATGGGTGAGACTGTCGGACTCCGGCGGGGCGCGATCCTCGCGCCGCTGCTGCTCTTGCTGCTCTACGGGGTGCTGATCGCCCCCGGCCGCCGCTATCGCGCGCTCGGCTATCGGATCGATGCGGTCGAGCTGCACATCGGGCGCGGCGTGTGGACCCGGGTGGAGACGATCGTGCCGTTGGCGCGGGTCCAGCATATCGACGTCTCGCAAGGACCGCTCGAGCGCGCCTTCGGCATATGCCGCCTCGTCCTCCACACCGCCGGCACGATGAACAGCCTGGTCGTGCTCCCCGGCCTCGCCCGCGAGACGGCCGAAGCGATGCGCGACGAGATCCGGGCGCGGATCCGGCAGGACGAACCTTGAGCGATCCGCCCGCCGGGGCAATCGCGAACCGTCGCGTCCACCCCGCCACCATTCCGCTCCGCTTCGTCAAGGGAACGCCGTCGACCTTGCTCGGCCTGCCGGCCTTGTTCGCGTTCATGTCGGATTACGGATTGACCGAAGTGCTCGCCTTCGCAGCGGCGGCCGCCATGGCGGGGCTCGTCTACCAATGGCTTGCCTGGCGCCGCTTCCGCTACGGCATAGGCGAGCGGGACCTGGTCATCGAAAGCGGCATCCTCAGCCGGACCCGCCGCTCGATTCCGTTCAACCGGATCCAGGACGTCGACATCGAACGCGGGCCGCTCGCCCGCCTGTTCGGCCTCGCCAAGCTCAGGATCGAGACCGGCGGGTCGGGCAGCGACGAAGGAATGCTCGACAGCGTCACCCTCGCGGAGGCGGAGCGGCTGCGGGACGCGCTGCGGGCGGCGCGGAACAGAGAAGCGGTGGCGACGGACCCGGCCGAGGCGGCCTTGCTGTTCGAGATGAGCGTGCCGCGCGTGCTGGCGGCGGGGCTGTTGGGTTTCTCGATGGTCTATCTCGCGGGCCTGTTCGCCGTGCTGCAGGCGTTCGACGATTGGCTGCCGTTCGATATCTACGATCCTGGCCGGTGGATCGGCCTTGCAGACGAGCGATTCGGCGGGCGGTGGAGCTTCGAGGCCATTGCGGCGGTGGCCTTGCTCGCGGTGCTGCTGGGGATCGTGACCGGCGTCGGTCGCACCTTGGCGCGGGATTACGGCTTCCGCCTCACCTTGGAGGCGGAAGGTTTCCGCCGCCGGCGCGGGCTCGTCACCCACAGCGAGGTGCTGCTCCCGAAGCGGCGCGTCCAGCTGGCGCTGGCCGAGACGGGGCCGATCCGGCGTGCGCTCGGGTGGCATGCTCTTGCCTTTCAGACCTTGAGCGGGCGCAAGCCGGCAGGGGGCGGCCGGCAAAGCGTCGCGCCGCTCGCGCGAAGGCACGAAATCGAGCCCATCCTCAGGGCTCAGAATGGGTTCCGCCTGGCCGAAGCTGTGGAGTTGACGATGGTTTCCAGCCGCCATTTCTTCCGGCGCCTGGCGGTGATCGGGCTGCTTCCGCTCGTTGCCATTCTCGCGGGCTCCATGGCCGCGCCCGCATTGCTCTTCGCCTTGGCGCTGCTCCCGCCGCTGGCGGCGGCGGCCTACTTCGAGCGGCGCTTCCACCGCTACGGCATATTCGAGGGTCTGCTCTTCGTGCAGGCGGGCCTGTGGCGCCAGCGTCAATGGATCGTGCCGCTCGCCAATATCCAGTCGCTCCGCCTCAGCCGCTCATGGCTGCAGCGCCGGCTGGAGCTCGCCACGCTTGCGTTCGACACCGCCGGCGGATCGGCTTTGGATCCGCCGCGCATCGTCGACCTGCGCGAGGAAAGGGCGCGGGCGCTCGTCGCCGCGCTGCGTGGAGGGTGCTGAGTCTGCAAGTCAGCTCTTGCGCCGAGCCCCCTCTCCCTAACCATTGCGGCGGCAGGACCGTTCCCCGAACGGTCCTTGCATTCGCCGCCGCAATCCCCGCCGGGGAGAGGGGATTCGACAACGAAACGCCTGCTTGCGAGCATGCAAAAGCGGCGAAGAGGCGAGGTGTCATTTTCGATCCCGGGGCCGCGGCGCCGCCGCGACGCCGGACAAGTTCATGGAAGAAGCGGAATCGGGCGAAATTCCGGGGGGCGCAGCGGGCTCGGGCGGGGGCGGCAAAGTGGACG
>DASZDE010000103.1:0-34184 GCA_035942355.1 Allosphingosinicella sp.
CAGCCGCTCCGCCAAGAACCATGGTTGTCAGCAAATCGCCGACGCCGTTGTTCGCGGCGAGCGGCGCCATTGCCCCGAGTGCGAAGACGATGGGCACGATGGCCAGATCCTCGAACAGCAGCATCGCCAGCGCCGAGCGGCCGACCGGGCTGGTCGTGCCCACCAGCGGCAGGACCAAGGCCGTCGAGGATAAGGCCAGCGCGAGGCCGAGTGCGACCGACCCGCTCCAGCTCTGACCGAGCAGGTGCACGCCGAGCCCGATGATCACCGCCGAGGCGAGCAGTTCGGCGGCGCCGACCCCGAACACCAGCCGGCGCATCGTCCACAGCCGGCGGAAGGAGAGTTCGAGGCCGATCGCGAACAGCAGCAGCACGATGCCGAACTCCGCGAACGGCTCGACCGCCTCAGGGTTGGAGATAGTGATATAATTCAGCCACGGCACCTCGCGCGCCATCGCGCCCAGTCCGGCGGGGCCGACCAGCAGGCCGACCAGGATGAAGCCGATCACCGGGCTGATCCGGAAGCGGGCGAAGGCCGGGATGACCACTCCGGCCGCGCCGAGGATCACCAGCGCGTCGCTGAAGCCGGAAGTCTGGAACTCGGTGGCCATCTTGCCTTTATGCCGCAAATCTGGCGTTTGTCAGCCATGGCGGACGGGGCCACGGATCTTTGCATCGTCGGCGGCGGGCCCGCCGGCATGGTGGCGGGGCTGCTGTTCGCCCGGGCCGGCGTGCGCACGATCGTGCTCGAAAAGCATGGCGACTTCCTGCGCGACTTCCGCGGCGACACGGTTCACCCCTCGACGCTCAGGATCTTCGCGGAACTCGGCCTGCTCGACCGCCTGCTCGAGCGGCCGCACGACAAGGTGCGCGACCTCCGGGTGTTCGTCGGCGACCGCCCGATCCGGGTCGCCGATTTCTCCGGCATGGACCCGCGTTGGGCGTTCATCGCGATGATGCCGCAATGGGATTTCCTCGATTTCGTCGCGGACGAGGCGCGCCGCTACCCGAGCTTCGGATTGACGATGGGCGCGCAGGCGACCGGGCTGATCGAGCGTGAAGGCAAGGTGGCTGGGGTGAGTTACCGTCACCAAGGAGAGGAGCGCCACCTGTCGGCCCGGCTGGTGATCGCCGCCGACGGACGTGGCTCGACGCTGCGGGACCTGTCCGCCCTCCCGCTGCGCTCGCTGGGGGCGCCGATGGACGTATTCTGGTTCCGGCTGCCCAAGGAGAGCGGGCCGAAGAACGAGAGCACCGGCGCGTTCACCGGCGGGCGGATCATGGCGCTGATCGACCGCGGCGATTACTGGCAATGCGCCTATGTTTTCGCCAAGGGGGAGGCTGAGGCAATCCGTGCGCGCGGCCTCGACGCGTTCCGGGCCGACGTCGCTCGGGTAGCAGCGCGGATCGAGCCGCGAGTCGAGGCGATCGCGAGCTGGGACGACGTCAAACTGCTGACGGTGGCGCTCGACCGGCTCGAACGCTGGCACCGGCCCGGGATGCTGGTGATCGGCGATGCCGCCCACGCCATGTCGCCGATCGGCGGCGTCGGCATCAACGTCGCCGTCCAGGACGCGGTCGCCGCCGCGAACATCCTCGCCGGGCCGATGGCGCGCGGCGAGGATCCCGATCCTCTGCTCGCCAAGGTGCAGGCGCGGCGCGGGCTCGCGGTGCGTGCCATCCAGGGCTTCCAGAACGGCGCCCAGAAACGGATCATCGCGCCTTTGCTCGCGGCCCGCGGCCCGGTGGGGCGGCCGGCGCTGCCGCTGAGGCTGCTCGCCCGCTTCCCGATCCTGCGCCGCCTGCCCGCCGCCTTCATCGGCTTCGGCGTCCGTCCCGAGCATGTGAGGTCGCCGCAGGGGCCTCGTCATCCCGGCGAAAGCCGGGATCTCGACGAGACTTAGGCTCATCCTGTCTTCCACGAGGCCCCGGCTTTCGCCGGGGTGACGGTCACGTTGACGCCATCACCTTCTCGAGGTTGGCGCGGACCGCCTCGAAAAACTGCTTGGTCGTCATCCAGCTCTGGTCGGGGCCGATCAGGATGCGCCTTGCCCTGCTGGTGCATCGGGAAATGGCGGGTGAAGGTTTCGGCAAGCGCAACGCCTACTTGGCTTCAGGTAAACGATGGAGGGTTGAACGGACAGTCACCCAAGGCTGTCGTGGCACCCTCGACCAGGAATCTTTCTCGGGGCTCATTGCTCCAAGGTCCGTTTCCGGTCCCGGATAGAGAAAATCCCTCTGACCACTTATATAAAGTGGTCCCACAACATCCTTCGTATTTCTTACTAAGTAACGCAAATCTTGTTCTATACGGGCTAAAATTCCAATGGAGGCGTGTCCTAATAGACGATTTCCTGCACGGGTACGGAAAAATCCATTTCCAGCAGACCCCCCATTCCGTGACGGTAACTTGTACTCTGTCTCCGCAAGCCATTTCGGTCTCCTTTGATGAGAGCGAGGGTATCTATTTACGCAAGCGTGAAGCACAAGGTCGCTGGCCGTAGCGGCGAATGCTGACTAGCAGGGAGGCATACATCGCGGCCAAATCTACGAGTAATCGAAATTGCCGCTATTGTCACGACCACCCCACTTAAGGAGGGGCGGGGTAGGAACAGCGAATTGCGAGTAATCTAAATCCGGACTGCGGTCTCCGACTCGGCCATGGCGGCTTCCAGGTTTGCCCTGATCGCCTCGAAGAATTGCTCGGTGGTCATCCAGCTCTGGTCGGGGCCGATGAGGATGGCCAGGTCCTTGGTCATCTGGCCCTGCTCGACCGTCTCGACGCAGACCCGCTCGAGCGTCTCCGCGAAGCGGGTGACCTCGGGCGTGCCGTCGAACTTGCCGCGATATTTGAGCCCGCCGGTCCACGCGAAGATCGAGGCGATCGGGTTGGTCGAGGTCGCCTTGCCCTGCTGATGCATGCGGTAGTGGCGGGTGACGGTGCCGTGCGCGGCCTCGGCCTCGACGGTGCGGCCGTCCGGCGTCATCAGGATCGAGGTCATCAGGCCCAGCGAGCCGAAGCCCTGCGCGACCAGGTCCGACTGGACGTCGCCGTCGTAATTCTTGCACGCCCACACGAACTTGCCGCTCCATTTGAGCGCCGAGGCGACCATGTCGTCGATCAGCCGGTGCTGATACTCGATCTTCGCTTCATCAAACTGCGGCTTGAATTCCTTTTCGAATATCTCCTCGAAAATATCCTTGAACGTGCCGTCATAGGCTTTGAGGATGGTGTTCTTGGTCGACAGATAGACGGGCCAGCCGCGGTCGAGACCGAAATTGAAGCTGGACCGGGCGAAGTCGCGGATCGAATCCTCCAGGTTGTACATCCCCATCGCCACGCCGGCCGAGGGGAAGTCGAATACCTCTTCGTCGATCCGCTCGCCATTCTCGCCTTCCCAGACGAGGCGGAGCTTGCCGGGGCCGGGGATGCGGACGTCGGTCGCCTTATACTGGTCGCCGAACGCGTGGCGGCCGACCACGATCGGATCGGTCCAGCCGGGGATCAGCCGCGGGACGTTCTCGATGACGATCGGCTCGCGGAACACGACCCCGCCCAATATGTTGCGGATGGTGCCGTTGGGCGAGCGCCACATCTTCTTGAGGCCGAACTCCTCGACCCGCGCCTCGTCCGGGGTGATGGTCGCGCATTTGACGCCGACGCCGTGCTTCTTGATCGCCTGCGCCGCCTCGATCGTGACCCGGTCCTCGGTGGCGTCGCGCTGCTCGATGCCGAGGTCGAAATAGAGCAGATCGACGTCGAGATAGGGCTGGATCAGCCGCTCGCGGATCCATTGCCAGATGATCCGGGTCATCTCGTCGCCGTCGATCTCGACGATCGGGTTGGTCACTTTGATCTTCGCCATGCGGGGCTCGGCTTTCTTGGGACGGGTTCGGCGCGCGCTGTAGGCGGTGGCGCGGCCCCGATCAACCGGAGCGGCGGTCCGGTTGTCTCGCGCGGCCACTCCGCCTAAAGAACGCCCATGACATCGCTCGACAAGCCGGACCTGGTCACCACCAACGTCCGCTGGCGCTGGCCCGCAATCCATCCGGAGGGCCGCAAGTTCGTCGTCGTCGCGGGTGCGGTGGCGCTCGCCTTCCTGCTGTTCATCTCCGACGAGATCGGCTGGCCGCTGCTCGGCGTGGCTTTGTGGGTGGCCGCCTTCTTCCGCGACCCGATCCGCACCACGCCGCGCGGCGAGGGCCTGATCGTCGCCCCCGCCGACGGGCTGGTGACGATGATCGCGACCGTGCCGCCGCCGCGCGAGCTGGCCGGCGAAGGCGGCCTCGAGGGCGGCCTTTGCAGCCGCGTGTCGATCTTCATGAGCGTGTTCGACGTCCACATCAACCGCAGCCCGATCGCCGGCGAGATCAAGCGCGTCGTCTACATCGCCGGCAAGTTCCTCAACGCCGACCTCGATAAGGCGAGCGAGGACAATGAGCGCCAGCACATCCTGGTCGAGGGCGCCGGCGGCCTGCGCGTCGGCTTCACCCAGATTGCCGGCCTGGTCGCGCGCCGGATCGTGCCGTGGGTGAGGGTGGGGGACCATGTCGGCGCCGGCCAGCGGGTCGGCCTGATCCGCTTCGGCAGCCGGGTCGACGTCTATCTTCCGGCCGGCACCGCGCCGCAGGTGCTGCTCGGCCAGCGCGCCATCGCCGGCGAGACCATCGTCGGCCAGGCCGGTGTGGCCGAGCCGCGCGAGGGCGTCAGCCAGTGAGGCCGGCACTGCGGCGGCCGAAGGGCATTCCGCTGCGCTCGCTGGTCCCCAATGCGGTCACCGCGCTCGCTTTGTGTTTCGGGCTCACCGGCGTCCGCTTCGCGATCGAGGAGAAATGGGAGCTCGCCGTGCTGGCGATCGTGATCGCCGCCGTGCTCGACGGCATGGACGGGCGGATCGCGCGTATGCTCAACGGCCAGAGCCGGTTCGGCGCCGAGCTCGATTCGCTGTCGGACGTGATCGCGTTCGGCGTCTCGCCCGCGGTCATCATCTATCTGTGGTCGCTGCAGGAAAATCCGCGCTATTTCTGGCTGTTCGCGCTCGCTCATGCGGTGTGCGCGGCGCTCCGGCTGGCGCGGTTCAACGCGGCGATCGACGTCGAGGAGCAGCCCCACAAATCGGCCGGCTTCCTGACCGGCGTGCCCGCCCCGGCCGGCGCCGGGCTGCTGCTGCTGCCCATCTATCTGTGGCTGTGGACCGACCAGGCGATCTTCCGCGCGCCTTGGGTGGTGGCGCCGTGGGCGGCTTTGGTCGCTTTCCTGATGGTCTCGAACCTTGCCACCTTCTCCTGGACCTCGCTGCGGCTGCGCAGCCATGTCCGCTTCTGGGCCTTGGCGGTAATCGCGCTGATCGGAGGCGCCTTGCTCTCGGCGCCGTGGCCGACGCTCAGCCTGTCGGCAATGCTGTACGCCGCGCTGATCCCCGCCAGCCTCTACAGCTATGCGAAGGTCAAGAAGCTGCGTGCCGCGGCTGCTGAGCGCGCACCGCAACCGCAAGCGGACGCGGGCGCTCCGCCGACCTGACGCGGCTCCACGGACGGCGCACGTGGCGCACCGGCAGCTCGCCCTGCAAGGCGGCCAGGATCTCGGCCCAATAATGGCGCACGGTGAGGTAGAGGGTGAAGGCGGCGCCCGTCAGCACGAGCCCGAAGAAGAACGCAGTTACCAGGTGGCCCACAGCTTTTCCCCTTGCTTATCCCCAACTCAACGATTCTAATCAGGATTAGTTTCCCACGCCGTTGTTTAGGCGTGATGTTCATGTTATGTTCTCAAGTCAAGGCTTGATTTCACGCGAGCGGCTGGGTAGGTGCGCCGCATTCCACATGCGGAGCCATCATCACCGGTGGCTGGAGGGTTCCCGGAGGATCCCCAGTCTCTCGGCCCCGCAGAGGCATAACCGGGAAGGAGAATGACCATGGCGTCACCCGACGTCACCATGCAGCAATTGCTCGAGGCCGGAGCGCATTTCGGCCACCAGACCCACCGCTGGAACCCCAAGATGAAGCCGTATATTTTCGGCGAGCGCAACGGGGTCCACATCATCGACCTGTCGCAGACGGTGCCGTTGTTCGCGCGGGCGCTGGACTTCGTCCGCCAGAGCGTCGTCGCGGGCGGCAAGGTGCTGTTCGTCGGCACCAAGCGCCAGGCGCAGGAGCCGATCGCCGAGGCGGCGCGCCACTCCGGCCAGCATTTCGTCAACCATCGCTGGCTCGGCGGCATGCTCACCAACTGGAAGACGATCTCCAACTCGATCAAGCGCTTCAAGAGCCTCGAGGAGCAGCTGTCGGGAGACACGGCCGGCCTTACCAAGAAGGAAGTCCTGCAGCTCACCCGCGAGCGCGACAAATTGGAAATGTCGCTGGGCGGCATCCGCGACATGGGCGGCCTTCCCGACGTGATCTTCATCGTCGACGCCAACAAGGAAGAGCTGGCGGTCAAGGAAGCCAACGTTCTCGGCATCCCGGTGGTCGCGATCCTCGATTCCAATTCGAGCCCGCAGGGCATCGCCTTCCCGGTCCCGGGCAATGACGATGCCAGCCGGGCGATCCGGCTCTATTGCGACGCGGTCGCCGACGCAGCCACCGCCGGCCGCCAGGGCGGCCAGGCGGCGCGCGGGGTCGACCTCGGCGCGCTCGACGAGCCGCCCGCCGAAGCGGCTTTGGCCGAAGCTTGACACGAGGATGGGAGGTTTCGGCCTCCCTCCGTTCGGACTGAGCCTGTCGAAGCCCGTTCCTTTCTTGAAGAAGCGAAGGAATGCCCTTCGACAAGCTCAGGGCGAACGGTGATTTTGCACCAATTCAAGAGGATATGAGACATGGCAGAGATCACGGCCGCAACCGTTAAGGAACTGCGCGAGCGCACCGGCGCCGGCATGATGGACTGCAAGAGGGCGCTCGGCGAGGCCGGGGGCGACATGGAAGCCGCGATCGACTGGCTGCGGACCAAGGGCCTCGCCGCCGCCGCCAAGAAGGCGGGGCGCACCGCCGCCGAGGGCCTGGTCGGGGTCGCGGTCGAGGGCAATCGCGGCGCCGTGGTCGAAGTCAATTCCGAGACCGACTTCGTCGCCAAGAACGAGCAGTTCCAGGAATTCGTCCGCACCGTCGCCGGTCTCGCGCTCCGCGGCAGCGGCACCGTCGAAGGCCTGCTGGCGGCGAACTGGCCGGCCGGCGGCACGGTCCAGGAGAAGCTCACCGCCAACATCGCCACGATCGGCGAGAACCAGTCGCTGCGCCGCGCGGCCGTGCTCCAGGTCGATGAAGGCGTGGTCGTCTCCTATGTCCACAACGCGGCCGCCCCCGGGCTCGGCAAGATCGGCGTGCTGGTCGCACTCGAGAGCGCGGGCGACAAGGCGGCGCTGGAAAGCCTCGGCAGGCAGCTCGCCATGCACATCGCCGCGGCCAACCCGCAGGCACTGCGCGGCGAGGACCTCGACCCGGCCCTGGTCGAGCGCGAGCGCGCGATCGCGGCCGAGAAGGCCGGTGAATCGGGCAAGCCCGCCAACATCGTCGAGAAGATGGTGGAGGGGGCGATCGCCAAGTTCCGCAAGGAGAATGCGCTGCTCAGCCAGCTGTTCGTGATCGACAACAAGACCAGGGTCGGCGATGTGGTCGAGGGCCACGCCAAGACTGTCGGTGCGGCCATCGAGCTCAAGGCCTATGTCCGCTTCCAGCTCGGCGAGGGCGTCGAGAAGAAGGCGACCGACTTCGCCGCCGAGGTCGCCGCCGCGGCCGGCGTCTCCAAGCCCGAACCGGTCGCCTGACCTCCGTCACCCCGGCGAAAGCCGGGGTCTCGGCCCGCCTGCAGTGACTTCTCGACCCGAGATCCCGGCTTGCGCCGGGATGACGGTCGCCCTTGGCACCGCCGCCGCTCCTTACTAAGGTGCGCCACTTCGCCCCGCAGACGCCGAACGGACCTGAGCCCAATGCCGCGCCCGCGCTTCAACCGCATCCTCCTGAAGCTTTCCGGCGAGGCCCTGATGGGGGAGGGGCAGTTCGGCATCGATCCGGGCACCGCGTCGCGCCTCGCCGGGGAGATCAGGGCCGCCAAGGAGGCGGGGCACGAGCTTTGCCTCGTGGTCGGCGGCGGCAATATCTTCCGCGGGCTGGCGGCGGCCGCCAAGGGCTTCGACCGAACCAGCGCCGATTATATGGGCATGCTGGCGACGGTGATGAACGCGCTCGCCATGCAGAACGCGCTCGAGCGGATCGGCGTCGACACCCGGGTGCAGTCGGCGATCCCGATGGCGACCGTCTCCGAGCCCTATATCCGCCGCCGGGCGATGCGGCACATGGAGAAGGGACGGGTCGTGATCTTCGCCGCCGGCACCGGCAATCCGTTCTTCACCACCGACACCGCCGCTGCCCTGCGCGCCGCCGAAATGGGCTGCGACGCCTTGTTCAAGGGCACCAGCGTCGACGGCGTCTACGACGCCGACCCGAAGAAGGACCCGGCCGCGACGCGCTATGAGAACCTCAGCTTCAACCGGGTGCTGGCGGACGATCTCAAGGTGATGGATGCCACCGCGGTGGCGCTCTGCCGCGACAACAATATTCCGATCGTCGTGTTCAACGTCCGCGAGCAGGGCAATCTCGCCCGCGTGCTCAGCGGCGAGGGCATCGCGACGATCGTTGAAAACGGGGAGTGAGCGATGCCAGCCTATAACAAAGCCGATCTCCAGCGCCGCATGCACGGAGCGGTCGAGGTGCTGAAGCACGATCTCGGCGGCCTCCGCACCGGCCGCGCGTCGACCAGCCTGCTCGACCCGATCGCAGTCGAGGTGTACGGCGCCCACATGCCGATCAACCAGATCGCCACCGTATCCACGCCCGAGCCCCGCTTGCTCTCGGTGCAGGTATGGGACCGCTCGAACGTCGGCGCCGTCGAGCGGGCGATCCGCACCGCCGGCCTCGGCATCAACCCGATCACCGACGGCCAGAATATCCGGCTGCCGATACCGGACCTAACCGAGGAGCGCCGCAAGGAGCTCGCCAAGCTCGCCGGCCAATATGCCGAGAAGGCCAAGATCGCGGTACGCAACGTCCGCCGCGACGGCATGGACGCGCTGAAGCAGGACGAGAAGAAGCACGAGATCAGCCAGGACGAGCATAAGAGGCTCGAGGTCGAGGTCCAGAAGCTGACCGACGAGACCATCGCCGAGATCGACGCCGCCGCCGCGGCCAAGGAAAAGGAAATCCTCCAGACGTGAGAGCCCATCCGGTCAGCGCCGAGCCGCGGCCGGAGCCCGCCGCGGGTGCCCTCGCGCCCGCGCCCGGCGCCGGCGTGCCGAGGCACGTTGCCATCATCATGGACGGCAACGGGCGCTGGGCGAAGGCGAGGGGGCTCCCGCGCGTGGCCGGCCACCGCCAGGGCGCGGAGGCGGTCCGCAACGTGCTGCGCGCGGCCGGCGAGGCCGGTGTCGAATGCCTGACCCTGTACGCTTTCTCGTCGGAGAACTGGCGCCGCCCCGAAGCCGAGATCAATGACTTGATGGGCCTCCTGCGCCATTATCTGCAAGCCGAGCTCGACGCTCTCCACCGCGAAGGCGTGCGGCTCCTGATCCTGGGCGATCACAGCGCCTTCCAGGCGGATGTTGTGAGGATGATCGATGATGCTTTGACCCGCACTGCGGGCAATCGCCGGATGATCCTGGCGGTGGCGCTCAATTACGGCGCGCGTTCGGAACTGGCGAGCGCGGCGCGAACGCTGGCCGCGCGGGCGGCCGCGGGCGAGCTCGATCCCGCCGCCATCGACGAGGCGATGATCGACGCATCGCTCGACACTGCCGGGCTGCCGCCGCTCGACCTCCTCATCCGCACGTCGGGCGAGTGCCGCCTGTCCAATTTCCTGCTGTGGCAGTCGGCTTATGCCGAGCTGCTGTTCGTCGACACTTTGTGGCCCGACTTCGACGGCGCCGCGCTGCGCAGCGCGATCGCCGAATTCGCCGGCCGCCAGCGCCGTTACGGTGGCCTGTGAGCGACGCCGAAACCCCGATCCCGGCAGCCGATCTCACCACCCGCTTCGCGATGGGGGTGGTGCTGGTCGCGGTCGCTTTGGTCGCGGTCTATCTGGGCGGCTGGCCGTTTCGGATCCTGGTCTTTTGCGCGGCCGCCGTGATGCTGCTCGAATGGGCCGACATGCACCGCCTGCCGCGCGTCTGGGCTTATGTCGGGATCATCATGCTCGCCGGCAACCTGCTGTTCCTGATCGAAAACATCTACCCGGCCGCCGATATGGAGCCGGAAATCGACGCCGCCACCTTCGCCCCCGCCTGGGCCGGCTTCGGCTGGACGATCCTGCCTGCAGTGCTGCTCGGGCTGGTCGCTCGCCGCGCCACTATGGCCGGCGGCTATCTGTACATCGCCATCCCGGCCTTCGCCCTGCTGGTACTCAATTGGGCCCGGTTCGACCTCGTCCTGTGGATCCTGCTGGTGACCTGGGCGACCGACATTTTCGCTTATTTCGCCGGCCGCTCGATCGGCGGGCCGAAGCTCGCCCCGCGCATCAGCCCCAACAAGACCTGGGCCGGCCTGGTCGGCGGGATCGCCGGAGCGGCCGCCGTCGGAGCGCTGGCCGCCTGGTATTTCGGGCTCGGCTCGCCTTTCCTCCAGGTCGGCGCTGTGATGGCGGTCGTCGCCCAGGCCGGCGACCTTTACGAAAGCTGGCTGAAGCGGCGCGCCGGCGTCAAGGACAGCGGCACCATCCTGCCGGGCCATGGCGGCGCGCTCGACCGGCTCGACGGCCTCCTGCCGGTGACCGTCGCCACCTACGCGCTGCTGGTCGCGGGCTTGTGGGCGGGGTGACCGGAACGACCCGCAGCGTCACCATCCTGGGGGCGACCGGCTCGGTCGGGCAGTCCACGCTCGACCTCATCGAGCGCAGCCGCGACCGCTTCGAGGTGCTTGCCCTCACCGCCCGGCGCGACGTGGCGGGCCTCGCCTCCGCGGCCCGGCGGGTCGGCGCACGCCAGGCGGTGATCGGCGATGCATCGCTGCACGCCTCACTGCGCGAAGCGCTCGCCGGCAGCGGCATCGCGGCCGCCGCGGGCGACCAGGCGGTGATCGACGCCGCCGCCTCCGGCGCCGATTGGACGATGGCGGCGATCGTCGGCTGCGCCGGCCTGCGCCCGGTGATGGCGGCGCTTCGCCGCGGCGGCACCGTCGCGCTTGCCAACAAGGAAGCGCTGGTCTCGGCCGGGCCGATCATGATGGAAGCGGCGCGGGCCAGCGGCGCGACGCTCCTGCCGGTCGATTCCGAGCATAATGCGATCTTCCAATGCTTCGACCGCGCCCGGCCGCAAGCGATCCGGCGGGTGATACTGACCGCGAGCGGCGGCCCGTTCCGGACCTGGACCCGCGAGGCGATGCGCAGCGCCACTCCGGCGGAGGCCGTCGCCCATCCGAACTGGTCGATGGGGGCCAAGATCTCGGTCGATTCGGCGACGTTGATGAACAAGGGACTGGAGCTCATCGAAGCCTTCCACCTGTTCCCGCTCGCGGCCGATGCGTTCGACATCGTCGTCCATCCGCAATCGGTGGTCCACAGCCTGGTCGAATATGTCGACGGCTCCGTGCTGGCTCAGCTCGGCGCGCCGGACATGCGGGTTCCGATCGCCTATGCGCTCGCCTGGCCGGACCGGATGGCGACGCCGTGCGAGCGGCTCGACCTGGCGGCGGTCGGCCGGCTCGATTTCGAGCGGCCGGACCTCGAACGCTTCCCGGCGCTCGCGCTGGCGCGCGCCGCGCTCCGCGGCGGCGGCGCCGAGCCGGCAATCCTCAACGCCGCCAACGAAATAGCCGTCGCTTCCTTCCTGGAAAAGCGGGTCGGCTTCCTCGAAATCGCCACAATCGCCCAGCAGACGCTGGAGCGTTATCATCCGCCGGCGCCGACCTCGCTCGATGAAGTGCTGGCGATCGACAGCGAGGCGCGCAGCCTCGCCGGCGCCTTGATCATGGAAAGCGTGATGTGACCAGCGGCCATCCCAACCTCCTGATGACCGTGCTGAGCTTCCTGCTCGTGATCGGCCCGCTGATCTTCATCCACGAGCTCGGCCATTATTATGTCGGCCGCTGGTTCGGCGTGAAGGCGGAGACCTTTTCGATCGGCTTCGGGCGCGAGGTCTTCGGCTGGAGCGACGGCCGCGGCACGCGCTGGAAGGTCGGCTGGCTGCCGCTCGGCGGCTACGTCCGCTTCAAGGGCGACATGAACCCCGCCAGCCAGCCTTCCGACGAATGGCTGTCGCTTCCCGCCGAGGAGCGCGCGCAGACTTTCCAGGCCCGCAAGCTGTGGCAGCGCTTCCTGATCGTCGCGGCCGGTCCGGTCGTCAACCTGCTGTTCGCGGTGCTGCTGTTCATGGGCATCTTCGCGGCGATCGGCTACCCGACGTCGCCGGCCCTGATCACCGCGGTCGAGACGGGCGGGGCCGCCGACCGCGCGGGGGTGGCGCCCGGCGACCGGATCGTGCGCATTGGTGGCCGGGAAATCCGCAATTTCGCCGAGCTCCAGGATCATGTGCGGCTGCGGCCGGACCAGGCGATGGAGCTGGTCGTCGAGCGCGGCCGGCGGCTGGTCCGGCTGCCGGTCCGGACCGGCGCCGCCACCGCCAGCGACAGTTTCGGCAACCATGCCCGGATCGGCACCCTCGGCGTCGCCTCGAATGCTGTGGCGCTCGAAAAGCTGCCGCTCTCGCAGCTGCCCGGCCAGGCGGTCCGCCAGACTGCCGACACGGTGGAGGCGATGGTGGTCACGCTGGGGCAGCTGATCCGGGGGCAGCGCTCCGTCAAGGAACTGGGCGGGCCGCTGAAGATCGCGCAGATTTCCGGCCAGCAGGCGAGCCTCGGCTGGCTGCCCTTCCTGTGGCTGATGGCGGTGATCTCGATTAATCTCGGATTCATTAACCTGTTGCCAATCCCGCTGCTCGACGGCGGGCATTTGCTTTTCTACCTGATCGAGGGTGTTCGCCGGAAACCGCTCAAACCGGAGGCGCAGGAATGGGCGTTCAGGACGGGGCTCGCCGCGCTTCTCGCCCTCATGATCTTCGTCACCCTCAACGATCTGGCGTCTTTTGGCGTCTGGACGAAGCTTGGCGGGTTGATCGGCTGACATGCTTCGGGCAGGGCGTGTGACACAGGGTAGGTACAGGCCGGGGAGTGATTTCGGCCGCATAGCTCAAAAGGGCGGGGACGCGTGACAGCGATCAAGGCATTCTCAAGAAACAGCCGCTTGTGCTCGGCCCTTCTCGTCGGCACCATGCTCAGCGGCATCGCCGCCCCGGCCTACGCCCAGGCGACACAGACTCCCCCGGACACGAGCGCACCGGGCGGCACGGCCGCCGCGCCGCCGGCCGAGGTGCCGGCCGCTCAGCCTGGAACCACAGCCCCGCCCCCGGCCGACGCCCCGGCATCGCCGCCTCTCGAGGCTCCGTCGCCGGCGCCGACAGAGTTCCAGACGGCCGCACCGGCAGGCACGGCGGCGGCTCCGGCCGATCGGCCGGCGGCCGAGACGCCGACCGCCACGATCCGCGCGATTTCGGTGACGGGTAACCAGCGTCTCGAGCCGGAGACGGTGATTTCCTACATGGCGCTGCGGGTCGGCGAACCCTATACACGCGAGCGGCTCGACGAGGCGCTGCGCGATCTTTACGCGACCGAGCTGTTCGCGGATGTCCAGATCCGCGACAATCAGGGCGCGCTGGTCGTCGAGGTGCGCGAGAACCCGGTCATCAACCGCATCGTCCTCGAGGGCAACAAGCGCCTCAAGGAGAACAAGATCTCGCCTGAGATCCGGCTGGCGCCGCGCCAGATCTTCACCCGCTCCAAGGTTCGCGCCGACGTCGCCCGCATCATCGAGCTCTACCGGCGCCAGGGCCGCTTCGCCGCGACCGTCGAGCCGAAGATCATCCAGCTCGACCAGAACCGCGTCGACCTGGTGTTCGAGATCAACGAGGGCCCGCGTTCCAAGATCCGCGGCATCAACATCCTCGGCAATGAGGAATTCTCCGACGGGCGCCTCCGGTCCGAAATGGCGACCAAGCAAACCAGCCTGTTGAGCTTCCTCGGCTCGGGCGACACTTACGATCCTGACCGGCTCGCTTACGACCAGCAGAAGCTCAGGCAGTTCTACCTGACCGAGGGCTATGCCGACTTTCGGGTGATTTCCGCGGTGGCCGAGCTCACCCCCGACAAGCGCGATTTCATCATCACCTATGTCGTCGAGGAAGGCGAGCGCTATAAGTTCGGCGACCTCAAGGTCGAGAGCGACATCCGGGACTTCAAGGCGGAGATCCTGCAAAGGCAGCTGCCGATGGAGACCGGCGACTGGTACAACGCCAAGCAGATCGAGGATACGGTCACCAGCCTCACCGAGACGGCGGGCATTTTCGGCTATGCATTCGCCCAGGTCCAGCCGCAGTTCGAGCGCAACAAAGAAAATCTGACCATGTCGGTCACCTTCAAGCTCGCCGACGCGCCGCGCGTCTATGTCGAGCGGATCGACATCAACGGCAACACGGTCACCCGCGACAAGGTGGTACGGCGCGAATTCAGGCTGGCCGAAGGCGATCCGTTCAACAGCCTTCAGGTCAAGCGCTCGCGCGACCGCATCCAATCGCTCGGCTTCTTCCAGGAGGATCTGGAGATCGAGCAGCAGCCGGGCTCCGCGCCGGACCGGGTGGTGCTTGCCGTCGACGTCGAGGAGCGCTCGACCGGCAGCGTCGAAGTCTCGGCCGGCTTCTCCAGCCTCGAGCGGTTCCTCGTCAACCTCTCGATCCGCCAGCGCAACTTCATGGGCAAGGGCCAGGAGCTGCGCGCCGGCCTCAACTATTCAAGCTATTCGAGGTCGGTGGAGCTGGGCTTCACCGAGCCGTACCTGTTCGACCGCAACATCGCGGTTGGCGGTGACATCTACCGGCGCGACCTGCGCAGCTTCAACCGGCTGGGCAACAACGAGCGCAACACCACCTACGAGCAAGTCACTACCGGCGCGCAGATCCGCGCCGGCCTGCCGCTCACCGAGAATTTCACGCTGGCGCTCCGTTACAGCCTGAACCTCGATAAGGTCACGCTGGACGAGGAGCAATTCTTCTCCGATCTGGATGCCGACGGCGTGGCGACCTGCGATCCGATCCTTGCCGGCCGCTATCTGTGCGAAGCGATTGGCAAGCGCACCACATCCTCGCTCGGCTATTCGCTGGTCTACGATACGCTCAACAACCGGCTGCGCCCGTCGGCGGGCCATCGCTTCATCCTCAGCCAGGACTTTGCCGGCCTCGGCGGCACTACCAAATATCTGCGCACCCGGGCCGAGGGGAGCAAATTTTGGGCGATCGGCGACAGCGGCTTCATTTTCTCGGCGCGCGCCGAAGGCGGCTACATCCACAGCTTCGAGAAGTCGAAAGGCGTGGGTCAGGACCCGGTGCGCCTCACCGATCGCTTTTTCCTCGGCGAGCCCCAGATCCGGGGTTTCGACATTCGCGGCGTCGGTCCCCGTATCCTGCGCATCCCCTATCTGACCGAGCGCGACGATGACGGCAATGCCGTGCTGGTCACGGACCCCGAGCTGATCACCGACGACGCGCTTGGCGGCAGGGTCTATTATCTTGCCCGGGCCGAGGTCGAGATTCCGCTCGGTTCGAAGGGACGGGAGCTGGGGCTGAGGCCGTCGGTATTCGTCGATGTCGGCGCGCTGTTCGGGCTCAAGAATCCCCAGACGCTCGATCTCGAGCCGGGCGATCCCGACCTGACGAGGCCGATCCTGTCGCAGAACGGGCTGTTCCAGTGCATCGAGACGCAAGGCGCGGACGTGGTCGAAATCCCGGTCGGCGGAACCTGCCCGGCGGGAACCACCATTGTCGCCAATTTCCTGGGCCCGTTCAAGGAGGTCTATGTCGGCGACACCCCCAAGCCGCGCATTTCAGTCGGCTTCGGCGTCAACTGGAACTCACCTTTCGGTCCGTTCAGGATCGATATAGCCAAGGCGATTACCAAGGCCGAAGGGGATGATACCAAGCTTTTCACCTTCAATGTAGGGACCGCATTTTGATGACCAGATCCACTTTCGGCGCGGCGCTCGCCGCGCTTTCACTTGCCGTTCCGGCCGCAGCGCCGGCCCAGCGCCTGGGCGGCGCCGTGATAGCGGTGGTCGACACCGGCCGTGTCTTCCGCGAATGCAATGCCTGCCGGACCGCCATGACCCAGCTCCAGGCGCGGGGAAACCAGCTCCGTCAGCGCACCCAGCAGCTCACTCAGCCGCTGCAGACCGAGGGGCAATCGATCCAGGCCGCCGTTCGCGCACTGAACGGCAGGCAGCCCGACGCTGCGCTCCAGCAGCGCATTACCGCGTTCGAGGGGAAACGGACCTCGGCGGCGCAGGAAGTCCAGCGCGGCCAGCAGAATCTCGAATCGATCCAGGCGAGCGTGAACCAGCAGATCGGCGCCCGGCTCGGCCCGATCCTCAACCAGGTCATGCAGACCCGCGGCGCCACCCTCATCGTGGACAAGGGCGCGACCCTCGCCAACTCGCCCGCTTTGGACGTGACCGCCGACGTGCTCGCCCAGCTCAACCAGCAGCTGCCGAGCGTCAGCCTCACGCCGCTCGCCCGGCCGCAGCAGCAGCAGCCCCAGGGCCGTTAATGGCGGAGTCCGGCAGCGCCGCCCACCCCGAACCGCGAGCGGGTCCGCTCGACGTGAGGCAGGTGATGGCGGCGCTGCCGCACCGCTATCCGATGCTTCTCGTCGACCGGGTCGAGGAGCTGGTTCCTGACCGTTCGATCGCCGCCATCAAGGCGGTGTCGATCAACGAGGATTTCTTCAACGGCCATTTCCCCGGGCGTCCGATCATGCCGGGCGTCCTGATCGTCGAGGCGATGGCGCAGGCGGCGGGCGTGCTCGCCGTGGAATCGCTCGGCCTCGCCGGCTCGGGCAAGCTCGTCTACTTCATGGCGATCGACGGCGCCAAGTTCCGCGCGCCGGTCGAGCCCGGCTGCCTGCTCCGGCTCGAGGTCGAGTTCGTCCAGAAGCGCGCCACCGTCTGCAAGTTCGCCGGCAAGGCGTCGGTCGACGGCAAGATCGTGGCGGAGGCCAATTTCACCGCGATGATCGCCGACGCGCCGGCGCGTTAAGCCAGCGGGCGCCATTCCCCCTCCAATTTGTGGATCCCGAACACGCGCGGGATGTGCGGCCCGCCCAGCAGCGCCTGCGGATCGCCGTCGGCGGCAATCCGTCCGCCGTCCATGATGATCAGCCGGTCGGCATAGCGTCCGGCAAGCTCGAGATCGTGCACCGCCACCAAAAGCGCCGAGGCTTCGGCCCCGGCCCGGCGGCGCAGATAGTCCATCAGCCGCAGCTGCCAGAGCGGGTCGAGGTTGGCGACCGGCTCGTCGAGCAGCAGAAGCTTCGGCCGCGAGGCGAGCGCGCGCGCGATCAGCACCCGGCTTCGCTCCCCGGTCGAAAGCCGGTCGACCCGCCGTGCGGCCAGTCCGGCAAGGTCGAGCGCGGCGAGCAGCGGCTCGACATTGCCGCCGCCGCCGAGCCTGATCAGGTCGAGGGCGCTCAGCGGCCACTTGACGTCGCGCGAGGCGGGCAGGAAGCCGAGCATTCGCGGCCGCTGCGACGGCCCGAGCGTGCGCGGATCGACGCCCTCGATCCGCACCTCGCCGGCCGGACTGCCGATCCCGGCGAGCGCATGCAGCAGGCTGGTCTTCCCGCTCCCGTTCGGCCCCACCAGGCAGACGAGCTCGCCCGCCTCGAGCGTGAGCGCCGTCTCCTCGAGGCGGCCCGGCAGGCGGAGCCCGGCGGCGGCGACCAGGCTCACCGGCCCAGCCTCCAGCGCATGTTCGCGACCAGCCACAGGAAAAAGGGAGCACCCAGCAACGCCGTCACAACTCCGATCGGCAGCGTCCGCCCGAGCGGCGCAAGACGCGTCACCAGGTCCGCCGCGAGCAGCAGCAGCGCCCCAATGAGGCTCGCCGGCAGCAAGGCGCGCCCCGGATGGCCCCGCGTCAGGCGCCGCGCGAAGATCGGCGCGGCCAGGCCGATGAAGCCGATCGCCCCGCAGATGGCGACGCAGGCTCCTACACCGAGCGCGGTGAGGCACACGATCAGCAGCCGCACCCGCCCGATATCGTGGCCGAGCGACTGCGCGACCTCCTCGCCAAGCGTCAGGCTGTCGAGCGCGGCGCGGGTGCCAAGCAGCAGGGCCAGCGACAGCAGCGCCGGCGCCGCGGCGAATGCCGCCTGGCCGAGGCTGCGGTCGACCAGTGACCCCATCAGCCAGTCATAGGCGTCGTAGAAAGCGAATGGCGACGGGGCCAGCGCGAGCGCGAGCGTGGTCAGCGCCCCGGCCAGGGCGCTGATCGCAAGGCCGGCCAACAACAGGGTCGCCGTTTCGGCCCTCGGCCCGGCGAGCGCGAGCAGCAGCGCGAGCGCGCCGAGCGCGCCGGCGACGGCGCCGATCGACAAAGCGAGCGGCGCGGCAAAGCCGAACAGATAGGCGGTCACCACCGCGCCAAGGGCGGCGCCGCTCGTGGTGCCGGTAAGGTCGGGGGAGGCGAGTGGGTTGGCGAACAGCGCCTGGATCGCGGCTCCGGAGCCGCCCAGCATCGCGCCATAGGTCAACGCCAGCAGCGCCCGCGGCAGGCGGAGCTCGATCAGGACGGCCAGTCCGAGGTCCCGATCCCGAGCGAGCAGCTCGGCGATCGGCTGCCACGGCGTCAGCAGCGACAGCAGAGCCATTCCGGCCAGCCCGGCCGGCAGAAGCAGCCGCGCCGTCATCGCTGCGCCCTCGCCCGCAGCCGCTCGACCTCGCCGATCATCAGGGGACCCATGCAGGTCCAGGGCCTGCCGTCGGTCAGGATGGTGCGCGACCGGCCCGTCCCGCGCGCCAGCGGGTGCGACAGCCAGCGCTGCTCGCCCGAATATTGGCCGCCGCGATAGTCGCTGCGCAACAGCACGCGCGGCGGCCGGACGAGAAGATGCTCGAGCGAGACGATGTCGCCTTTGAGCGGCCGCTGGCGGAACCCTGCCAGCGCCATCCACTGCGCGCCGAGCCCCGCCGCGGCCATGCTCCGCCCGCCGCCGCCGAGCCAGATCGCCTCGACCGGAGCGGCCGGGCGGCTCCGCTTGAGCCGGTCGAGCCGAGCGAGGACCAGTCTCCCGGCGGCCGGCCGGCCGAGCGCCGCCGCCATACGCTTTATGCCCGTCTCGGTGTCCCCCAAGGTCCGCGGGAAGGGGAGATCGAGCGTCCCGACGCCCAGCCGCCGCGCGATGCCCAGCCGGTCGCGGGCGCCGCCGCCCATGGTGACGACGAGGTCCGGGCGCAGCGCCACGACCGACAACAGGCTTCCGTCATTGGGAGGGTAGCGGCGCGCGCGGCGCCAGAGCGGCGTCTCCGCCGGCTGCCGCCCCAGGTGGGTGACGGACACGATCTGGTCCGGGGCCGCGAGCATCAGCAGCAGCTCGTCCGTGCACAGGTTGAGCGAGGCCACCCGCCGCGGCGCGGCGTCCGCCGCTCCGCACCAGGCGAGGCTAATCGCCGACGCGCAGGCGAAGACCCGCATAGACCGTCCTTCCCGGCGTGTGGTAGCCGAACGCGTCCTGATAGTCGGCGCCGAAAGCATTCTCCATCCGGCCATAGGCTTCGATCGAGGGCGTGAGCCGCCACGCGACCCGGAGCGAAGCGAGCAGATAGTCGCCGAGCGTAACCGGCCGGGCGGGAAAGGCGCCGAAGTCGGTGTCGGCGCGCTCGCCGACATAGGCAAGCGTGGCTCCGAATTGCAGCGGCCCGACCGTGCCGGTGCCGATCAGGTTCGCGCTGTGGCGGGGCCGTCTCGCCTCGCGGACCGGAAGCCCGCCG
The DNA here is from genome assembly GCA_035942355.1 of Allosphingosinicella sp. GTDB lineage: Bacteria > Pseudomonadota > Alphaproteobacteria > Sphingomonadales > Sphingomonadaceae > Allosphingosinicella. Next base: position 19,843 of record DASZDE010000103.1, read on the forward strand.
GCGGTGCGCTGCTCCTCGGCGTCGAGCCATGTGTAATTGGCCTGGAGGAGCAGCGCCTCGCTCGGCCGGTAGGCGGCCTCGATCTCGATCCCGCGCCGCCGGCTCTCGCCATCGGCATTGATCGTGGTCGATCCGCCGGCGTCGAACACAAGCAGGTTCTCGTCCACAAGGTTGTGAGCGAACGCGGTCACCGCCAGCGACGCGCTTGCTCCGCCCCAGCGCAGGCCTGCCTCCCAGCCGCGCGAGCTTTCCGGCCGCAGGTTCGGATTGCCGCGGAAGGAGAGGCCGGGGAAGAAGCCGAACAGATCGTAGAAGGTCGGCTGCGAGATGCCTTCGCCATAGCCGGCGCGCAGCGTCCAGGCTTGGGTAGGGCGGAAGGAGACCGTCGCGCGCAACGTGGTCGCATCGGCAAAGGCGCTGAACTGGTCGTGGCGGACGGCGATGTCGGTCGCTATCCGGTCGCTCCAGGCGGCTCGCCACTGGGCGACCAGCGCGCGGAGCTCGCGCGACCGATCCTGGTTGGTGGCGCCGAAAAAGACGGTGTCGCGGCCGCGGAAATTCTCCCGCCCATATTCGGCTGCCGCGGTCAGCCGGTGCTCGCTTCGGCCGAGGATCAGCGTCCGCGAGACTTGAGCGCCGAGCTCGAGGCGATCCCCGAAGCTGCTGTTCTGCGGGGCCTCGCCGAGCAGGTTGCGGTTGGCGCTGTCGAGGTAGCTGGCGTCGAGCAGCACGGACCATGGGCCGGCGCGGTGGCTCAGCCATCCGCGGAGCGCGAAGATGCGGTTCTCGGTGCGGTCGAGCGTGTCGGCCAGCTGCCCGGTGAGAGGATCGAAGCCGTCAAACTCGCTCTCCCCCTCGACATAATGGCCGGCCAACCCGGCTTCGGTGGCGGCGGACGGCCTGAGCACGGCCTTGAGGCTGGCCGAGCGGTTGTCGAAGCCGTCACGTTCCCCGCCGCCGCCGAAGCTGTCGATGCCCTCGCTGGAAAGCCAGCCCGCCGCCCCGCTGAGGCCGAGCTCCCCGGCGCGGGCGGCGGCGTGGAGCGAAGCCCGGCCGCTGTCGTGGCTGCCATATTCCCCACTCGCTGCTACCCCGCTCCGGTCGAAGCCGTCGGCGGTCTCGATCGCGATCACGCCGCCCAGCGCTTCCGAGCCCCACAACGCGGACTGCGGCCCCCGCACCACCTCGATGCGCGACAGCGCATCGCTCGTCAGCAGCTCGAAGCGGGCGGAATTGCCGGCGGCAGGATCGTTGAAGCGGATGCCGTCGACGAAGAGCAGGCTGTGTTTGGCTTCGGCGCCCCGGATGCGGACCTCGGTGAAGGCGCCGCGCGGCCCCGACGTGGCAACGGTGACGCCCGGCACCAGCCGCAGCAGGTCGCTGGTCGCCGGCAGGTCGAGCGCCTCGATCTCCTCGCGGTCGAAGACGGTCGCGGATACCGCCGCCTCGTTCCGGAGGACCGGCTCGCGTGATCCGGTGACGACGATCTCCGCGTCGGGCGCGACCGGAGGTGCCGGTTCCGCGGCGGCGGTGAGCAGGAACATGATGGTGATCATTGGATACCTCCCGAGACGACATGGCTGCCGTCTCGGAGGTATCGCGGGCGCAGGCGTCCGCGATGCCACGCGCCGCAGGCTGGTCCCGGCCGGACGCGGACGACAAGCGGAGGCAGGTCTCCTGGCTTCGCGGGTCTCGGCCTGGTCTCTCCGTTGGGGAGAGGGGCTCGCCGCTCACAGTTGCGGGCACAGCGCCGGTATCGCACCGGCTTCCCTTTTCACCGCCCTCGGCCGACGGCCTCGGGCAGCACCTTCGCTGACCCGCCGCTAGGCCGGGCGGCCACGGCTTGTCAACTTCCCGGTGAGACGGTAGAGGGCCGCTTCGCTTGCCAGAGGCTGGTCGGAACCAGCCAAACCCAGGAAATTCGACATGAAGACCGATACCCACCCCGACTATCATATGATCAAGGTGCAGATGACCGACGGCACCGTCTTCGAGACTCGTTCGACCTGGGGGAAGGAAGGCGATACGCTGCAGCTCGACATCGATCCCAAGGTCCACCCGGCATGGACCGGCGGCAACCGGAGCATGGTCGATTCGGGCGGGCAGGTCGCCCGCTTCAACAAGCGTTTCGGCGGCCTCACGCTCGGCAAGAAGTGACGGGGCGAAGCGGCGTCACCCCGGCGGAGGCCGGGGTCTCGCGGGGCGACGCAGTGACCTATTCTCGCTGAGATGCCAGCCTTTGCTGGCATGACGGACCTAGCCCCGACGCTCGAGACTGAGCGGCTGCGGCTGCGCGGCTTCCGCGCCGACGATCTCGACACCCAGGCGGCGATGCTCGGCGACCCCGAAGTGATGCGCTACGTCGGCGGCAAGCCGAACACGCGCGAGGAGGCCTGGCGCAGAATGCTGGCCGCACCGGGCATGTGGGCGCTGCTCGGCTACGGCTATTGGGCGGTGGAACGCAAAGAGGACGGCGCTTTCCTCGGCCAGGCTGGCTTCGGCGACTTCAAGCGCGACCTCGAGCCTTCGATCGAAGGTGTCCCGGAAGCCGGCTGGATGTTCGCGGTTCACGCCCACGGCCGCGGCTACGCGACCGAGGCGGTCGCCGCGACGCTCCGATGGGGCGACGACAGGTTGCGCGGTCACAGCTTCGCCGCCATCATCGACTTCGCCAACGCGCCATCGATCCGGCTGGCAGAAAAGATGGGCTTTAGCGAGCGGCAGGAGGCGGTCTATCACGACGAGACCATCCTGCTCTTCCGGCGCCCCGCAAGGCTAGGCTAAGCTCCCCTCGACTGCCGCCTCCAGCACGCGGCGCGCGGCGGCTGCGTCGAAGGGAAGGGGGTTGCCCTGGGCCGAGGGATCCGCTTCGGCCATGCGCGCGATCTGGTCGGCCCGCTCCACGCCCACCTTCAGACCGGCGAGCGTGGGAGGAATGCCGATGCTTTCCCGAAGCTCGACGATCCAGTCCAGAAAGCCGGCGAAGGATGCATCCGGCAGCCCGAGATAGGCGGCGAGAAGCGCGATCCGCCGATCGATGGCCGGCCGGTTGAACGCGAGCACGTAGGGCATCAGCACCGCGTTGGTGAGGCCGTGGTGCGTGTCGTAGAGCGCGCCGATCGGATGGGCGACGGCATGCATGCCGCCGAGCCCCTTCTGGAAGGCGGTCGCGCCCATCGAGGCGGCAACGAGCATATGGCCGCGGGCATCGATGTCCGTGCCGTCCTCCACCGCCCTTCGCAGCCACGCGTGGATCAGCTTCATGCCCTCGGCGGCAATGCCGTCGGCCATCGGATGGAAGCCGGGCGCGCAATAGGCTTCGAGACAGTGGGACAGGGCGTCCATGCCGGTCGCCGCGGTAATAAGCGGCGGTAGGCCGACGGTGAGCTCCGGGTCCAGGATGACGGCGGACGGCATCATCCTGGGGTGGAAGATGATCTTCTTGGCCTGGCTGTCCTCGTCGACGATGACGCCGGCGCGGCCGACTTCCGAGCCGGTGCCGGCGGTGGTGGGAACCGCGACGATCGGAGCGATGCCCGCCGGATCGGCGCGGGTCCACCAGTCTCCGATATCCTCGAACTCCCACACCGGCCGCGTCTGCCCTGACATGAACGCCACGACTTTGCCGACGTCGAGGGCGCTGCCGCCGCCGAACGCGATCACGCCGTCATGGCCGCCCGCCGCATAAGCGGCGACGCCGTCGGCGACGTTGGCGCCGTTGGGGTTGGAGCGGACCTTGGAGAACAGGGCGGCGCCGCTCGCCGCCGCCGCCTCGCGCACCATCGGCAGCTCGGCTAGGCCTGGGTCGGTTACCAGCAGCGGCCGCGTGATCCCCAGTCCGCGGCAGACTTCCGGCAGCTCGGCGATGCGGCCGGCGCCGAAGCGGATGCTGGTCGGATAGTTCCAGTTCGCAGGGGCGAGCGCCATCACAGGCTCCTCAGATGGAAGGATTTGGGCCGGGTCACTGCTTCATAGCCGTATTTTCCGAGGGAGGCGCCGCGGCCGCTCTGTTTCAGCCCGGTCCAAGCCAGCGCCGGATCGAGATAGTCGCAGCGGTTGGCAAAGACGGTGCCCGCTTCCACCTCCGCCGCCAGCCGTTGCGCCGCACCGATGTCGGCGGTCCAGATCGAGGCGGTGAGGCCGTAATTCGAATCGTTCATCAGCCGCAGCGCCTCGACATCCCCTTTCACTGCCATAATCCCCACGACCGGACCGAAAGTCTCCTCGCGCATCACCGCCATGCCATGATCGACGCCGGTCAGCACCTGCGGCATCAGATAGGCCGATCCCGCGGCGTCGGCGCGGAACAATTGCGGCTCGATGTGCGGCTTCGCGCCGGCAGCTATCGCCTCGTGCACCTGTTGCCGCACCTTCCCGGCCAGCGTCGCACTGGACATGGGGCCGAGGCTTGTCTCCGGATCGTGCGGGTCGCCGAGCCGATACCGGTGCACGGCCTCGACGAAGCCGTCGAGGAAGGGCCGCCACACCGCCTCATGCACATAGATGCGCTCGACGGCGCAGCAGGACTGGCCGCTATTGTAACAGGCGCCGTCGGCCAGGCCCTCGACAGCGGCGGCGATATCCGCGTCGGGCCGCACATAGGCGGGGTCTTTGCCGCCGAGCTCGAGCGTGAGCGATGTGAACGAGCCGGCGGCGGCGCGTTCGATCGCCCGGCCGCTCTCGACCGAACCGGTAAAGGTGGCGTGGTCGACGAGGCCGGAGCCGAGCAGGCGGGCGGCCGCGTCATGGCTGAGGAACAGGTTGTGGAACAGTCCGTCAGGAAGCCCTGCCATTGCCAGCGCCTGTGCGAAACGCTCACCCGCCAGCGGGGTCTGGCTGGCATGCTTGAGGAGGATTGCATTGCCGGCGATCAGCGCCGGTACGATCGTGTTGGCGGCGGTGAGGAACGGATAGTTCCAGGGCGCGATCACCAGCACCAGGCCCGCCGGTGCGCGCGCGACATAACGCGTGGCGCCGTCGCCTTCATGGCTGTCGGGGGCGAGCGCATCCTCGGCGGCCGCGATCATGCCCCGGACGCGCTCGACGAGCGAGCGAAGCTCGCCGCGGTAGCGGACCGGCCGGCCCATCTGCCAGGCCAGCTCGGGCACGATCTCCTGGTTCAGCGCCGCCATCGCGTCGATGAAGCCCGATAGGATGCGGCAACGCTCCGCAACCGGCACCCGCGCCCATTCCAATTGCGCCCGGCGCGCCTGGCCGATCGCCCGGTCCACCTCTTCCGGCGATGTCACCGACCGGCGCGCATATTCCCGCCCGTCCACCGGCGAGATGCAGATCAGGTCGGGCAAGCGCGGCCTCCGCCTAGATGATTTCGAAATAACGGGCGAGCTGCCAATCGGTTACCGCCTTGCGCGCCTCGCGCTCCTCCCATTCGCGAGTGGCCGCATAATGGTCGACGAACTCGGCGCCGAACAATTCCCGCGCCGCGGCGGAGGCCTTGAGGCGCTGCGCCGCCTCCCACAGGGTCGAGGGGAGGGCGCGTTCGGGGCTCACTTCATGCTCGTAGGCGTTGCCCGCGATCGGCGCATCGGGCTCGATCCGCTGCTCGATGCCCCACAGGCCGGAGCCGATCGCGGCGGCAAGCGCAAGGTACGGGTTGATGTCGGCGGCGCCGATCCGATACTCGACGCGCTGCGACTTGGCGGACCCGCCGATCACGCGAAGCGCGCAGGTGCGGTTCTCGATGCCCCAGCTGGCCGCGGTCGGCGCCCAATAGCCCGGGATCAGCCTCGTATAGGCATTGACGGTGGGGGCGACCATCGCCAGCAGCTCGGGCATCAGCGCCTGCTGGCCGCCGACGAACCAGCGCATCTGCTCGGACATCGAATCCGGCCCCTCCGGATCGTGGAAAAGGGGCACACCCGTCTTGGTATCGAGCATAGACATGTGGAGATGGCCCGATTGCCCCGGCCAGTCGCGCGACCATTTGGCCATGAAGGTCGCCATCCAACCGCGCCGCTGGCACAATATCTTGACGATGGTCTTGAACAAGGCGGCCTTGTCCGCCGCCTCGAGCGCATCGTCGACGGCGATTGCGCCTTCGATCACGCCGGGTCCGGTCTCGGTGTGCAGCCCCTCCAGCTCCATCCGCATCTCGTCGCAGAGCGCCCAGAGCTCCTGGTAGAAATCGGCGTGGACGCCCGAGCGGAGCATGGAATAGCCGAAATTGCCGGGGGTGATCGGGTTGAGGCCGCGATAGCCTTTGGCGCGGACCGATTGCGGCGTTTCCTCGAACACGAAGAACTCGAACTCGGCCGCCGCCTTCACGTCGGCGCCCATTGCGGCCGCCCGCCGGAGCACTCGGCGGAGGATGCCGCGCGGGCAGACCGCCTCCGCCCGCCCCGAAAATTCGGCTAGGATCAGCGGCATCCCGCCTTCGAAGGGGATGGTGCGCAAGCTTTCGGGGAGCAGCCGCGCCTCGGCGTCGGGATAGGCGGTGTGCCAGCCGGTGAAGCTGACATTGTCGTAGAGCTGGTCGCTCGAATCCCAGCCGAGCACGACGTCGCAAAAGCCGAAGCCTTTCGCCAGCGCCGAGGCGAGCTTATCGGCAGCCATGTATTTGCCGCGGAAAATGCCGTCCATGTCGAACAGTCCGACCTTGGCGCAGGCGGGGCTGCGTTCGCGGACCAGCTTGAGGATTTGGTCGGGACTCATCGTTCGCCTCGGCTTTCGCCGGGCTTGTCTCACGCGCCGCCTTGCTCCGCAATGGAGCTGCGATCGCCCCGTGCGGTTTCGAAAGCCGCTTCATGTGGGGAGGCGCTTTGGCGAGCGAGGCTTGCTCGCGCAAAGCCGCCGTCAGCGGCCGGTGGGGACCTTTCGGTAGGGCACGAATTCGCCGAGGAAGACGAAGCCGGTCTGCATCCGCGCGGCCGAATCGTAGAGGCGGACGACGTCGATGCGGCACAATTGCGACGAGTGGGTGTCGGTCACCAGCACGTCCCAGCGGTCGAGCGAGCTGGCGCCGGAGCGCGGCCGGTTGACATAGAGCGTGCCGCCGGCCTCGTAGAGGATGGCGGTGCGGTCGATGATCCGGCTCGACCGGATGTTCCTCAAGTTGATGCAGTCGACGGGTTCGCCGGCCACGCGTCCCTCGACGGCGTCGGCGAGCTCGGCCTCGGCGTCGCCGGTCCTCGCCTGGGCCGGGGCAGCCGCGAGGGCCAGAGATGCAAGGGTGATTGCGAGAGGTTTCAGCATGGTCGGACTCCTGTGCGAGTCGCTCTTAGCGACCGGCGGCTGAACGGTTCGTGACCGCTGCCGCCCCGGTTTCAGTCGGTCTCGCCTCCGCCGAGCGGCGGACTTCCGCCCGCCGCGACCTGCCGTCTGCCGTCGATCACGATCGGCGAGGCCACCGCAGGGACTCCATCCGTCTCGTTCCGCATGCCGCGCGCGATCACCTGCGGATCCGCGAACACCTGCGCGAGATCGTTGATCGGGCCGGCCGGCACTCCTGCCCCGCTAAGCGCGGCCAGCAGCTCGTCGCGCTGCCGCTGGCGAAGCGGAGCGGCAAGCGCGGCGCTGAGCGCATCGCGGTTGCGCACGCGTCCGGCATTGCTGAGGAAGCGCCCGTCCTCCGCCAGCGCGGGCAACCCCAGCAGCTCGCACAGCTTGCGGAACTGGCCGTCATTGCCGACGGCGATGATGACGAAGCCGTCGGCGGCTGCAAAGCTTTGGTAGGGAGCGATATTCGGGTGCGCGTTGCCCATCCGGTGCGGCACCTCGCCCGACACCAGATAGTTCATGGCCTGGTTGGCAAGCACCGCCACCTGGACGTCGAGCAGCGCCATGTCGATGTGGCAGCCCGTGCCGCTCGCCTCGCGGCCGCGCAGTGCCGCGAGGATCGCTGTGGTGGCGTAGACGCCGGTGAAGATGTCGGCGAAGGCGACGCCGATCTTTTGCGGCTCCCCCTCGGGATCCCCGGTCAGGTCCATGATCCCGCCCATGCCCTGGATCATGAAGTCGTAGCCGGCGCGCGCCGCATAGGGGCCGGTCTGGCCGAAGCCGGTGATCGAGCAATAGACGAGTCGTGGGTTGAGCTGCGACAGGCTCCGATAGTCGAGGCCGTATCTCGCGAGCCCGCCGACTTTGAAATTCTCGATCAGCACGTCGGCATCCGCCGCGAGCTTCCGCACCCGCTCCTGGCCCTCGCTTGTCGCCAGGTCGATCGCCACCGAAGCTTTGCCACGGTTGCAGCTATGGAAATAGGCGGCGCTGCCGCCCTTCTCGACGAACGGCGGCCCCCAGCCGCGCGTGTCGTCGCCGCTGCCGGGCCGCTCGACCTTGATCACTTCGGCGCCGAGATCCGCCAGCAACTGACCCGCCCAAGGGCCTGCGAGGATGCGGGCGAGCTCGACCACCCGAAGTCCCGCGAGCGGCTCATCCATCGATCGTCGCCCCGGCGAAGGCTGGGGCCCCGTCGGGTGAAAGGCACCGGCGGTCTTCACCCCTCGGGACCCCAGCCTTCGCTGGGGTGACGGTGGCCGCTTGGCGCGCTACCCTCGTCAAAAGGCGGGGATGCCGGTGATCGCTCGGCCGAGTATTAGACCGTGTACGTCGTGGGTGCCTTCATAGGTGTTGACCGTCTCGAGATTGGCGGCGTGGCGCATCACCTGGAACTCGGCCGAGATGCCGTTGCCGCCGTGCATGTCGCGCGCGACCCGGGCGATGTCGAGCGCCTTGCCGACATTGTTGCGCTTGATCAGGCTGATCGTCTCGGGAATGAGCTCGCCTTGGTCGAGCCGGCGCCCCACCCGCAGCGCCGCCTGCAGGCCCAAGGTGATCTCGGTCGCCATGTTGGCGAGCTTCATCTGGACGAGCTGCGTGGCGGCCAGCGGCCGGCCGAACTGCTTGCGCTCGAGCGTGTAGGCGCGGGCGGCGTGGTAGCAGGCCTCGGCCGCGCCCATCGAGCCCCAGGCAATGCCGTAACGGGCGCGGTTGAGGCAGCCGAACGGCCCGGCGAGGCCGCTCGCGCCGGGCAGCAGATTCTCCTCCGGCACCTCGACCCCGTCCATCACCACCTCGCCGGTGATCGACGCCCGCAGCGACAGCTTTTCGCCGATCTTGGGCGCCGACAGCCCCTTCATGCCTTTCTCCAGCACGAAGCCCTTGATCCTGCCGTTATGCGCGTCGGACTTCGCCCAGACCACGAACACATCGGCGATCGGCGAATTGGTGATCCACATCTTGGAGCCCGAGAGCAGATAGCCGCCCTGCACCTGCTGCGCCCGGGTCCGCATAGAGCCCGGGTCGGAGCCGGCGTCGGGCTCGGTGAGGCCGAAGCAGCCGACCCACTCGCCGGTGGCGAGCCTGGGCAGATATTTCAGCTTCTGCTCCTCGGTGCCGTAGGCGTTGATCGGGTACATGACGAGCGAGGACTGCACCGACATCGCCGAGCGGTAGCCCGAATCCACCCGCTCGACCGCGCGCGCGACCAGGCCGTAGCTGACATAGTTGAGGCCGGCGCCGCCGTAACGGGTGGGGATTGTGGCGCCGAGCAGCCCGAGCTCGCCCATCTCGTGCATGATCGCACGGTCGAAGCGCTCCTCGAGATAGGCGGCGGTGACCCGCGGCTGCAGCTTCTCCTGCGCGTACCCCTCGGCAGTGTCACGGACGAGCCGCTCCTCGTCGGCCAGCTGCGCGTCGAGCGCGAACGGGTCCGCCCAGTCGAACGGGAGGGTGGTCGCTTCGGCCATCGGGATCCTCGTGTCAGGCAGCGGCCGGGCGGCAGTCGCCTCCGCGCGCGGAAAGCCGCAGCTACCGCCCCGGGGGCGCCCGATCAAGTCGCTTGCGCCGCCAGGCTCAGGCGACCGTGAAGTCCGTCTGGGTGAGCTCAGTACCCGGATCGACCCGCGCGAACAGCATAGCCGCTCCCGCGCCGCTGCCGTCGGCATCGTAGAAGATCTCGCCGGTGACATCATTGTAGACGATGCGGTCGGCGGCGTCGGCGGCGGCGTCGCCGACATGGAAAGCGGAGGCGGCGAGCGGTCCGGCGGCGATCCCGGCGAACACCGCGCCATCGAGGACGATCCGGTCCAGCCCGGCGGCGAAGTCGGCGAGCTGGTCGACGTTCGACGCGGCATCGAGCGGCGTGTCGAAGTAGAAACGGTCGCGGCCGGAGCCGCCCTCGAGCACATCGTTGCCGCCGCGGCCGTACAATTGGTCGTTCCCGCCCAGACCTTGGAGCCCGTTGGCGGCGGCATTGCCGTAGAGCTGGTTGGCGATCGCGCCGCCCTTGCCGTCAATGGCGGCGGCGCCGGCCAGCTCGAGCCGCTCGACCCCGCCGCCGATCTGGTAGCTGACCGTGCTGATCACCTTGTCGCCGCCACCCCCGGCCAGCTCGATCACCCGGTCTAGCGCATCGTCGACATAATAAGTGTCGTTGCCGCCGCGGCCCTGGAGCGTGTCGGCGCCGGCGCCGCCGTCGATCCGGTTGGTCGCGTCATTGCCGGTAATGAGGTTGGCAAGATCGTTGCCATAGCCCTTGATGGCGGCGTTGCCGGCGAGCTGGAGCTGCTCGACATTGGCGGCCAGGCGGTGGTGGACGAAAGCCTGGACGCGGTCGGTGCCCGCGCCGCCGGCCTCGATGACCCGGTCCAGCGCATCATCGACCACATAGCTGTCGTTGCCGAGCCGGCCTTCCATGCGATCGGCATCGCCCATTCCGTCGATCCGGTTGTTGCCGCCATTGCCGACGATGCGGTTGGCGCGATCGTTGCCGGTGCCGTTGATGTTGCCCGAGCCGATCAGGAACAATTGTTCGGAATTCTGGCCGAGCTTGAAATGGACCGAGCTGTTGACCCGGTCGAACCCCTGGCCGATCGCCTCGAACACGAGGTCGCCCAGATCGTCGACGAAATAGCGGTCGTCGCCCTGGCCGCCGCGCATCTCGTCGGCGCCGCCGCGGCCGTTGAGCACGTCGTTGCCCCCGGCCGCGAGGATCAGATCGTCGCGCGCCGATCCGATCAGGCTGTTGGCGAACTGGTCGCCGGTAAACGCGCCGCGCAGGCTCTCGCTGGAATAATAATCGGCCATGCGGTCGATGAGGCCGTTGAAGATGTCGCCGCCGATCTTGAAGCCCACCTGACCGGGGTCGGCGGACGGGTCGCTCACCCGCGCATCGACGATCGCGAAGTCGCCGGGCGTGAGCTGGATCTGCAGCGTGTTGAAATTGGCATCGGTCCAGCCGATCCGGAGGATCGGCGTCGCCCCGGCCTGGTTGTACGGCTCCTCGAAATCGATCCTGCCGAAGGCGAATTGGACGCTGCTGACGTCCTGCACGCCCGCCGCGATGAGGTCGCCGGGGAAGCCGAAGATGCTGTCGCCGCTGTCATGCGCCGCCACCCAGTCGATCTGGCTCTGGGTCGGCTCGCCGAGCGAAATGAAGCCGTTCGGCCAGATCGCGATCTTCGCGACCGCGGCCGGGCCGCCGAAATCCATGGTGAAGCCATGGCTGGGGTGGCCGGCATCCTCGGTGAGATCGACGACATGATAGCCGTCGGTGAAATCAGGGGTGCGGTCGTCCTCCCATTCCTCGCCGAAGCTTTCGAACTGGTCCCCGGACCGGGTCAGGATCCGCCTCGTCCTCGCCATCTGCAACACCCTCCCGAAGCCGGCACCGGGGCCGGCCTTGCCGCATGCAAGTTCATCAACGATGTGATAGCCTTGCGAGGGCGGGGCATATCACAGCCGGGGGGAGCATAACATAGGCTACAGCGCCTTCATCAGCTACAATCACCACGACCGCCGCTGGGCGGTGTGGCTGCACCGCGCGCTCGAGCGGTATCGCGTGCCGCCGCGGCTACAGGGGCGGGAAGGGGCGTACGGCACGATCGGGCCGCGCCTGCCGCCGGTGTTCCGCGACCGCGACGAGCTCGCTGCCTCGTCCGATCTGGCATCGTCGGTGCGGGCGGCGCTCGAAGCGTCGGCGATGCTGATCGTGCTGTGCTCGCCCCGCGCCGCGCGCTCGAAATGGGTCAATGAGGAGATCCGCACCTTCATCGCGCTGGGCCGTCGCGACCGCATCCGCTGCCTCGTCGTCGACGGCGAGCCGCACAGCGCCGATCCCGAGCGCGAATGCCTGCCACCGGCCCTGTTCGAGGGCAGCGAGGCCGAGCCGCTCGCGGCCGACTTGCGCAAGGGCCAGGACGGCAAGCAGGGCGCCCGCCTCAAGCTGATCGCGAGCATCCTCGGCGTGCCTTATGACGAGCTCCGCCAGCGCGAGGCGGTGCGCCGCCAGCGCCGGCTCGCCCTGTTCGCCGCCGCCGCGACCGTGGGCTTCGTCGTGATGGCCGGGCTCGCCGCCTTCGCCCTTATCGCCCGCGCCGAGGCCGTCCGCCAGCGCGACGTCGCCCGCCAGCGCACCCTCACCGCCGAGCGCACCGTCGGCTTCGTCAAGTCGATGTTCGAAGTCGCCGACCCGTCCGAGGCGCGAGGCGCGACCATCACCGCCCGCGAGATACTCGACCGCGGCGCCCATCAGATCGAGCGCGGCCTCGGCGACGAACCGGCGGTCAAGGCCGAGCTCGGCGTCACCCTCGGCGAAGTCTATGGCAGCCTCGGCCTCTACCGTGAGGGCGAGCGGCTGATCCGCCGCACCTTCGGGCTGCGCCACGACCAGCCCTCGACCCGCGTGCGCCAGCTGCTCGCCTGGGGCGAGGCGCAGGCGCGGCTCGGCGACTATGACAAGGCGATCCACGCCTATCGCCGCGCGATACCGATGGCGCAGGGCAAAGGCACCCTCGCCGCCGAGCTGCTGCCGCGACTGCTGGTCCGGCTCGCCGAGGCTGAGCGCGCCGCCGGCGACCTCGCCGCCGCCGAGATCGCGGCCCGCGAGGCGCTGCGGCTCGACCTCGCGCGCTCGCCGCCGCCGCCGTCCGACGTCGCCCGCGACCTCGAGGTGCTCGGCGCCAACGCCTTCGAGAAAGGCGACCTCGCCGCCGCCGGCAAGCATATCCAGCAGGCGCTGGCGCTCCGGCTGAAGGCCGAAGGCGAGCGAAGCCCGAGCGTCACCGACAATCTCAACATGCTCGGCAACATCGCCCAGGCGCGCGGCGACCTCGCCGGCGCCGAACGTTTCTACCGGCGCAACCTCGCGCTCGACGAGCAGGTGCTCGGCGCCGGCCATCCCGACCTGGCCGGCACGCTCAACAACCTCGCCTGGGTGCTGCTCCAGCGCATGAACTATGGCGAGGCGCGGCGGCTGCTCGAGCGCGCGCTCGTCATCAACCTCGCGCAGCGCGGCGCCACCCACGACGACCTCGCCTTCATCTTCGCCAATCTGGCGATGGCCGAGCGCGGCCTCGGCCGCACCGCCGACGCCGAGGCGAATCTCGGCAAGGCGCTCGCCGCCGCCCGCGCCCACGACCATTGGACGCTGCCGTTCATCCTCACCGACCTGGCCGAGCTGCGCTGCCGGACGGGGCGGGTGGAGGACGGCCTGGCGCTGCTCGCCGAAGCCCGCCCGCTGCTGGCCGGGGCGTTCGCCGCCGACAGCTGGGAAGTCGCCTGGACCGCCAGCGTCACCGGCGAATGCCAGCTCCGCGCCGGCCGCCGCGCCGAAGCGCTGCCGCTGCTCGCCCAGAGCACGCCGGTGCTGCGCCGGCGCTGGCCCGCCGGCACCCACTTCCGCCGCCACCTGGAGCGCCGCGTCCGCCCGCTCGGCCTTTGAAACGGAGGCGGCGGGCCTTTAGCTCTGCACCCCGTTCAGCACACGCTAGAGCACTCTGAAATGAGGTTTACTTTTCCTCGTCATGCCGGACTTGATCCGGCACCCGCCTTCTTTCCTTGCAAAACAGTGATTGGAAGAAGGCGGACCCCGGATCAAGTCCGGGGTGACGATTCAATCTGATCCACCAACGCTCCAATAAAAGTCAGTTGTAGCCGGCAAAATCCAGATGCGACAGGTCTAGCCCTGTAGCTGCTATTGCAAACAAAGCTGGATTATGGGGTCCCGTGCCGTCGGGATCGTAGATCAAATTACCGTTAGTCGGATCATATATGATCCGGTCTTCGGAATCCTCGGCCCCGGTTCCGATCACAAAGGCGTCGGGGTCGAGAGTGCCCGGGTCGAGTTCCGTATACGCCGTTCTATCCAGGAAAACGGTGTCATCGGCGGGCGTAAGGTCGCTTATTACGTCGTTGAAGCCAACGCCGAACCGCACGTGATCAAAATGGAACCCGTCGCCGCCAGCGCCACCAATCAAAGTATCGAAGCCTAGGCTCCCAAAAAGGCTGTCATCGCCGCCCGCACCATCAATGACATCTCGGCCCGCTCCTCCCCTGAGAACGTTGCCGGCCTCGTTACCTGTAAGACTGTTCGACTCTTGATT
>DASZDE010000104.1:0-8962 GCA_035942355.1 Allosphingosinicella sp.
GGTGTCGCCGGTGGATCGCGAGGAGCGGTTGCGCAAGCGCTAAGGAGAATGAGAGGGAGCAGGGGCCGCCACATGCCCCTTCGTCACTTCCGCGAAGGCGGGAGTCCAGCCCCCACATGACGTCATTGCGAGCGCGAGCGAAGCAATCCAGTACGGCGTGCGCAGCAGCTGGATTGCTTCGTCGCTGTGCTCCTCGCAATGACGACCCCTGCCGAGGCCCTTACCCCTTCTTCGCCACCCCCACCAGCGCCGGCCGCAGCAGACGGTCCTTGATCAGGTAGCCGGCCTGCATTTCCTGGACGATCGTGCCCGGCTCGGCCTCTTCGGTCGGGATTTCGAGCATCGCCTGGTGGCGGTTGGGGTCTAGCTTCTGACCCATCGCCTCGATCCGGGTGATGCCGTGCCGCTGGAAGACGCTGTCGAGCTCGCGGCCGGTCGCCTCGATGCCGATGAGCAGCGCCTTGATCCGCTCGTCCTGGCGCAGCTCCTCGGGGAAGGCGGCCAGCGCGCGGTCGAGATTGTCCTTCACGCTCAGCATGTCGCGCGCGAAGCCGGTGGCGGCATAGGCCGAGGCGGCCTGCTTCTCGGCCTCGAGCCGGCGACGGACATTCTGCGTTTCGGCCTGGGCGTAGAGCACGTGCTGGCGGACCTCCTCCAGCTCGCGCTCGAGCTCGGTCAAGCGGTCATGCTCCTGCAATTCGGGCGCCTCCGCAGCCGTCTCCTCGCGCAGCTCGTCGGCCTCCTCGTGCAAATTCTGGTCGTCGTTCATGCCATCAGTCTCGATAATGCCTGTGCCGTGAAATCCACCATGGGCACGACGCGCGCATAGTTCAACCGCGTCGGCCCGATCACCCCGACCACCCCGACCACCTTGCCGTCGCCGCCGCGATAGGGGGCGGCGATCACCGAGGAGCCCGACAAGGCGAACAGCTTATTCTCCGAGCCGATGAAGATCTTCATCCCGTGGCCGGCGCGGGCGCGGTCGAGCAGGCGGGCAATCTCCTCCTTGCCCTCGAGCTCGTCGAGCAGCTGGCGGATCCGCTCGAGATCGGCGGCAGCGGCCTGGTCGATAAGGTTGGCCTGGCCGCGAACGATCAGCACCGGCCGCGACGCGCCGTCCTGCGACCAGACGGCAAGCCCACGCGCGACCAGCTCCTGCGAGGCGCGATCGAGCGCCGCCTCGCCTGCCCTGATCTCGTCGCGGAGCCGCGCCTGCGCCTGGTTCAGCGTCAGCCCGGAAAGCCGGGCGCTGACATAATTGCCGACCTCGGCAAGCATGCCCGGCGTCGCTCCGGCGGGAAGGTCGATCACCCGATTCTCGACGCTGCCGTCGCCGCCGACCATCACCGCCAGCGCCTGGCTGGGCGAGAGCGGCACGAAGGCGAGCTGTCGCAGCACCGGCTCGCGCTTCGGCACCAGCACGATGCCCGCGCAGGCCGAGAGGCCCGACAGAGCGGCGGTCGCCGCCGCCAGCGCATCCTCGATCGGCCCGCCGCCGGTCAGCCGCGCCTCGATCGCCGCGCGCTCCTCCGGCCGCGGCTCGGCCGCCTGCATCATCCCGTCGACGAACAGCCTGAGGCCGCCCTCGGTCGGCACCCGCCCCGCGCTGGTATGCGGGTGGCTGAGCAGCCCCAGCTCCTCCAGGTCCTGCATGACGTTGCGGATCGAGGCCGGCGACAGGTTGATCCCCGGCAGCTGCGAGATGGTGCGCGAGCCGACCGGCAGGCCCGAGCCGAGATAATTCTCCACCACCAGCCGAAACACGTCGCGGGCGCGGTCGGTGAGCTCGGCTACGGGCGTTGTGGACATGAGCGTCACTTTCCGTCCCACTGTCGTCGCCCCGGACTTGATCCGGGTCCGCCTGCCCTTCCCGGACCGGGCTTAGGCAAGGGGGATGCCGGATCAAGTCCGGCATGACAAGCTTAGGGCTGGAATGAGGCGGAAAGGCTGGCTAAGCCGCCGCCGAACCATTTGGAGACAAGGATGCGCCCGTCCGGACGCGCGCCCGATCAGATGCGGGCGATCAGCATGGAGCCGGGCTTCACCCGCCACGCCGAAGGCAGCTGCCTGGTCGGGTTCGGCGACACCCGGGTGCTGTGCACCGCCTCGGTCGAGGGCAACCTGCCGCCGTGGCTGCGCGGCAAGGGCCGCGGCTGGGTAACCGCCGAATATGGCATGCTGCCGCGCGCCACCCATACGCGCGGCCGCCGCGAGGCGACCGGCGGCAAGCAATCCGGCCGCACCCAGGAGATCCAGCGCCTGATCGGCCGCTCGCTGCGCGCCGTGGTCGATCTCGAAGCGCTGGGCGAGCGCCAGGTCACGCTCGACTGCGACGTCATCCAGGCCGACGGCGGCACCCGCACCGCGGCGATTTCGGGCGCCTGGGTCGCGCTCCGCCTCGCGGTCGACAAATTGCTCGAAGCCAAGCAGATCGAGGCGGACCCGATCCGGCAGAAGGTCGCCGCGGTGAGCTGCGGCATCCACCACGGCGCGGCCGTGCTCGATCTCGATTATGTCGAGGATTCGGGGGCCGGCTGCGACGGCAATTTCGTGCTGACCGGCGACGGCAACATCGTCGAGGCTCAGGTGACCGCGGAGGGCGAATGCTATGACGAGGAGGGGCTGCTCCGCCTGCTCCGCCTCGCCCGCATCGGCTGCGCCGAAATCTTCGCCGCCCAGGACCGGGCGACCGGGCGATGAGGAAGCTCAGCCCCGGCAAGCTGGTCGTCGCCAGCCACAATGAAGGCAAGGTCCGCGAGATCGCCGAACTGCTCGGCCCTCACGGGATCGAGCCGGTCTCCGCCGCCAACCTCGATCTCCCCGAGCCCGACGAGACCGGCAACAGCTTTATCGACAATGCCGATCTGAAGGCGCGCCAGGCCGCCGATCTGTCCGGCCTGCCGGCGCTGGCCGACGACAGCGGCCTGTGCGTCGATGCGCTCGAAGGCCGGCCCGGCATCTTCTCCGCGCGCTGGGCGGGCGAGGAGAAGGATTTCGGCATCGCCATGGCGCGGGTGCACGAAGAGCTGCTCGGCAAGGGCCCGGACGCGGGCCGCTCCGCCCATTTCGTCTGCGCGCTGGCCGTCGCCTGGCCCGATGACGGCCAGTGCGAGAATTTCGAAGGACGGGTCGAGGGCCTGCTGGTCTGGCCGCCGCGCGGCGGCAAAGGCTTCGGCTACGACCCCATTTTCCAGCCGATCGGCCACGAGCAGACCTTCGGCGAGATGGAGCCGGCGCACAAGCACGCGATCAGCCACCGCGCGGCAGCCTTCCGCAAGCTGGTCGCGGCTCTGTTGTGAACGCCGTCATGCCAGCGAAGGCTGGCATCCCGGCGGGTGAGGAACGCAGGCGCCATTCACCCGCCGGGGCTCCGGCCTGCGCCGGGGCGACGCTTGCCCTCTACGTCCACTGGCCGTTCTGCGTGTCGAAATGCCCCTATTGCGACTTCAACAGCCATGTCCGGCAGTCGATCGACCAGGCCGAGTGGCGCGCGGCCCTGCTGAAGGATCTCGCCTGGGAAGCCGAGGCCTTTCCCGGCCGGCGCCTCGGCTCGATCTTCTTCGGCGGCGGCACGCCTTCGCTCATGGAGCCGGCGACGGTGGCGGCGCTGATCGCCGCCGCGGACCGGCACTGGGGGCTGGAGCCCGACGCCGAGATCACCCTGGAGGCCAACCCCTCGGTGGAATCCAACTGCTTCGCCGATCTTGCCGCGGCCGGAGTCAACCGGGTCTCGCTCGGCCTCCAGTCGCTCGACGACGCCGCGCTCCGCTTCCTCGGCCGCGCCCATGGCGCAGCGGAGGGGTTGGCCGCGCTGGAGACGGCGCAACGCTGCTTCGATCGGGTCAGCTTCGACCTGATCTATGCGCTCCCCGGACAGAGCGAGGAGGCCTGGGCGACGGAGCTGACCCGGGCGATCGGCTTCGGCACCGGCCACCTGTCGCTCTACCAGCTGACGATCGAGCCGGGCACCCGCTTCGCGGCGATGACGGCGCGGGGCGAGCTGGCGCCGCGGGATGCCGACGAAGCGGCGGGGCTCTACGAACTGACGCAGCGGATGTCGGAAGCCGCCGGCGTGCCGGCCTACGAAATCTCCAACCACGCCCGCCCGGGCGAGGAGAGCCGGCACAACCTCGCTTACTGGCGCTATCAGGATTATCTCGGCGTCGGGCCCGGGGCGCATGGCCGCCGTGGCGGCGCCGCCACCCGGCGCCACCGCAAGCCGGAAAACTGGCTGTCTGGCCTCGCCCGCAACCGGCACGGCATTGCCGAATTGACGCCGCTCGGCCCCACCGAGCGCGCCATCGAAGCGCTGCTGATGGGGCTGCGCCTCACCGAAGGCGTCGACTGCGCCCGCCTCACCGCGCTCGCCAGCCGCAGCATCGACGATCTCGTCGACCCAGCAGCGGCCCGGCGCCTGGCCGCCGCCGGATTGCTGACCTACGACCGGCGGCGTCTCGGCGTCACTGCGGCGGGAATGCTGCTCCTCGACGCGATCCTGGCCAAGCTGGTCGTGGCTTAGACCCTAGTGAGACCAAGATTCACGTTTCGGGCTGATTCAGCCTGAAACGATCCTTGGTCTAGTCGCCGAATCCGCGGGGGGCGGGCGAGACGATGGTGGCGCCGCCCGCCCCCACCTGCAGCACCTCCAGCGACCGTTCCGCGACGCCGTCGCGGCCGAACCGGAATGCGCCGTCGACGCCGGCGAAGCCTTCGTCGCTGCGCAGCTCGCGTTCCGGGAAAGGCCGGGCGAAGCGCCAATCCCGCCCGATCCTGACCGCGAGCAGGATGCCGTCATAGCCGAGGCTGGCAAGCCGATACGGCGTCCGGCCGTAGCGTGCGCGGTAGCGGGTGCGGAGCTGGTTGAACATGGTGTCCGGCACGCTGGCAAACCAGGCGCCCCGGAGCGCCGGGTTTGCGCCGAGGTTGGCTTCGGTCTTCCAGATCTCGGTGCCGAGGATCTTCGCCTCGGGGGACGGGCCGCTGCGGATCAGCGGCGCGGCGCCGGCTGCGGCCCGGCCGGTGTCGGCGATCAGCACCGCATCGTAGCCGGACTGGCCGTTAAGCCGGGTCACCGCCGACCGGAGCGACTGCGGGGTCCCGCTATAGGTCTGCATGGCCACCACCCTGCCGCCGGACCGCTCGACCGCGGCGATCAGCGCCTGGCTCGAGCGGCGGCCGTAATCGCCGTCGGGAGCCAGGCCTGCGAAGCGCTCGACATTCTGGGTCCGAGCATAGCGCACGACCCGCTCGATCGAGTGTATCGGGCTGAACCCCATCAGATAGACGCCGTTGCCGGCCACGCTGACGTCGTTGGAAAAAGCTATCACCGGCACGCCGGCCTGGCGGGCGACCGGCGCCACCGCGCGCACGTCCTGCGCCAGCAATGGACCCAGGATCAGCCCGTTGCCTTCGGCGAGCGCCCGCGCGGCCGCCGCCTGCGCCCCGCCGGCCGTGTCGTAGACGGTGATCCGGATCTCCTTGCCGCCGGTGTCGAGCAAAGCCAGGTTGGCGGCGTTGGCGATCGACTGGCCGACGCCGGCATTCTGACCGGTCAGCGGCACCAGCACGGCGACCTGGTTACGCTCCTCCGCGGGCTCCGGCCTCGGCGCCGGGGCAGGAATGGGCTCGGGCTCGATCTCTATCGGCGGCCGCGGCCGCTCGCTCGGAATCATCTGGCAGCCGGCGACCAGCAGGCCCAGCCCCGCCGCCGCCAGGCCGAGGAACGAGCGCCGCGCTTGCCGCCGGTGGCGATGCTCTGCCATGACCTTGTTTCCCATGAGCCAGACCCTTTCGCCCGGCCTCTATATCGTCGCGACGCCGATAGGAAACCTTTCCGACCTCAGCCCGCACGCGGCGGAAGTGCTGGCGCGGGCGGACCTGCTCGCCGTCGAAGACAGCCGCGTGACGGCCAGGCTGCTCAGCCATGTCGGGGTCAAACGGCCGATGACGGCCTATCACGATCATAATGCCGACCGCGTCCGTCCCGGGCTGATCGCGCAGATGGTCGACAAGGCGGTGGCGCTGGTCTCCGACGCCGGCACGCCGCTGATCTCGGATCCCGGCTACAAGCTCGTCCGCGACGCTCGTGCTGCCGGCGTGGAGGTCCACACCGTCGCCGGCCCCTGCGCGGCGATAGCCGCCCTCACCCTCGCTGGCCTGCCGACTGACCGCTTCCTGTTTGTCGGCTTCCTTCCCGCGAAAGCAAGCGCTCGCAAGGCCGCGATCGAGGAGGTCGCGGCGGTGCGGGCGACCTTGATCCTCTACGAAAGCGGGCCTCGATTGGGCGCATGCCTGGCGGCGCTGTCCCAGGTCCTGGGCGACCGGGAGGCGGCAATGGTGCGCGAAATCAGCAAGAAATTCGAGGAGACGGTGACCGGCACCCTTGCCGGCCTTGCCCGACGGTACGCCGACATTCCGCCACCCAAGGGTGAGATCGTGCTCGTGGTCGGCCCGCCGGGGGAGGCCGGAGTGGCGGCCGATGCCGATGTCGATGCCGCCGTTCGCGAGGCTTTGACCCGGCTCTCCCCTTCCCGTGCGGCCGCCGAGGTCGCCGAGGCGCTTGGCTTGCCGAAGCGGCATGTCTACGCGCGCGCGCAGCTGTTGAAGAAAACGCATTGACGCGCAGGATCATCCTCTTGCTCGCATCCTTGCTCGGAGGCTGCGCCACCGTGCAGCGGGACGCTCGAGCTCCGACTCCCGGACGGCTAGTCGGGACATGGCTGATGCTGGAGGGCGATGCACGGGATCGCACCGCCTGCGCAAGCGGGCTCCCGATCCATTATTCGCCCGACGGGTCTTACTCGCTTTGGGAGGAGACAGGCACTTGGCAGCTTCATCATGACCGCCTGACCGAAACAGCGACGGCGGCGAACGAGGTGGTGGATTCCGCCACCGTCGACATAGGCCGGCCCCATCTCAGCCGTCTCCGATGGGTGAGCCGGGACGAATTCGTCAAGACCTTCGCCGATGGCCGGCAATTCCGGTTCCTGCGCTGCCCCGAACCCAAATGAAGACGTCGCGGCGGGAGCGCGAGCGGAGCGGGCGGCGGGCCGAGGCGCTCGCCGCCCTGTGGCTGCAGCTCAAGGGCTGGCGCATCCTCGCCCGCCGTGCCCGCACCCCCGTCGGCGAAATCGACCTGGTGGCGAGGCGCGGCCGCACCGTCGCCTTCGTCGAGGTGAAGGGCCGCGCCACCGCCGACCAGGCAGGGCTCGCGCTCGACGAATATCGCCTGCGCCGCGTCGCGGCCGCCGCCGAGGCACTGGCGCCGCGCTTCGTCCGCCCCGGCGACGACCAGCGCATCGACGCGATCTTCATCATCCCCCGCCGCCTGCCCCGGCATCTCGCCAATGTCTGGTACGGGTGACAAGCGCGCGGCCCTCGCCTAGGGGGCACGCGAACCGCCGGAGCTTAGCCGAATGTCACTGCGCGTCGCCGTCCAGATGGACCCCCTCGAGGGGATCAACATCGCCGGCGATTCGACGTTCGCGATCATGCTCTCGGCGCAGGCGCGGGGGCATCGCCTGTTCCACTACCAGGCGGCCGACCTCAGCTATCGCGACGGCCGGGTGACGGCTCCCGCCCATCCGGTGACGGTCCGGCGCACCGAGAGCGATCATTTCAGCTTCGGCGAGCCGGCCATGCTCGATCTTGCCGAGGATATCGACGTCGTCCTGATGCGCCAGGACCCGCCGTTCGACCTGGCTTACATCACCGCCACCCACCTGCTCGAACGCATCCACCCGCGGACCCTGGTGGTCAACGATCCGGCCGCGGTCCGCAACGCGCCCGAGAAGCTGTTCGTGCTCGATTATGCCGAGTTCATGCCGCCGACCCTAGTCACGCGGCGGCTCGAGGAGGCGCGCGCCTTCCATGCCGAGCATGGCGAGGTCGTGGTGAAGCCGCTCTATGGCAATGCCGGCGCCGCCGTGTTCCACGTCGGCCGAGGCGACGCCAACCTCCCCGCCCTGACCGAGCTGTTCGGCCGGGTGTGGCGCGAGCCGTTCATGGTCCAGGCGTTTCTTCCCGACGTCGCCCAGGGCGACAAGCGCATCGTCCTGATCGACGGCAAAGCCACCGGCGCCATCAACCGCCTGCCCAAGCAAGGCGAGATCCGCTCGAACCTCGCCGCCGGCGGGCGCGCCGAGCCGTCCGGGCTGACGCCGCGGGAGCGGGAGATTTGCGACCGGCTCGGCCCCGAGCTCGCCCGCCGCGGGCTGCTGTTCGTCGGCATCGACGTGATCGGCGGCTACCTCACCGAGATCAACGTCACTTCGCCGACCGGGATCGTCGCGATCGACCGCTTCGACGGCACCGACACCCCGGCGATGATCTGGGACGCGATCGAAGCCAGGGCGAAGGCCGATGGGTGACTGGATCCGCGAGCTGATCGAGCAATCGGGCTATCTCGGCGTCGCTTTGCTGATGCTGCTCGAGACCGTGTTCCCGCCGATCCCGTCCGAAGTGATCATGTCGCTCTCCGGCCTCCAGGCCCAGCGCGGCACCATGACGCTGTGGGGGGCGATCCTCGCCGGCACGGCGGGCGCGATGGTCGGCAACATCTTCTGGTACGCCGCCGCCCGCGCGCTCGGGCTCGAGCGCTTCCACCCGTTCATCGACCGCCACGGCCGCCTCCTGACGCTCGACTGGAAGGAGCTTAAGCGCGCCGACCATCTGTTCGACCGCTACGACCGCTGGTTCGTGTTCCTGGGCCGGATGGTGCCGACGATCCGCTCGCTGGTGTCGATCCCCGCCGGGCTGTTCGGCATGCCCTGGCGGCCGTTCCTGCTGTGGTCGACCCTCGGGACCCTCGGCTGGACGACCGGCCTCGCCACCGCCGGCTTCCTGCTCGGCCGCAACTATGCCGATGTCGACCGATATCTGGGCCCGGTCTCGACCGGGGTCATCGCCGCGCTTATCCTTTATTACGTCTACCGCGTGCTAACCTGGAAGCCCTCGCCTAGGC
>DASZDE010000105.1:0-28288 GCA_035942355.1 Allosphingosinicella sp.
AGCTCGAACTGGTGAACCGCTATCGCGCTGCCGACGAGCGCGAACGCGAGACCCTCCAGCGTGTCAGCGCGGCGGTGCTCGGCTATCGCCCGCCCGAGCCCGAAGACCGAGCGGCGTGAAGCGCTCCCGGAAGGAACAGAATGCGCGATCGGTGATGGTTGTCGGCGGTATCGTGGCCGCCCTCGGCGCCTTTTGGAAGCCTGGCTATAGCGGCTACGGCAAGCCCGAGTGGTACGCGATACTGTTCGATCACGGGTACCTGCTGGTTTTCGGGCTAGTGCTCGCGCTCATCGGCATTTTCCATTGGCTTGGCGCAATGAAAGACGACCCGCCGGATATAAGCAGTTGACATAATATAAGCTGCGGCAATAGATAACGGGCTGGTTAACAACCGGAGCCCGTCATGCCCCCAGCCGCCGCCCTCGAAGAAGCGCCCGCGAAAGCCGTCCACTTCAAGGGCCGCAAGAACATCTACGTGTGCGACACCTGCCACGGTCATATCGTGACGGTGGACGTGGACGAAGGCGTCACGCCCTACCTGATCGAGTGCCGGGCGGCGCCGCTGGGCTGCCCAGGCTACATGCAGTCGAGCATGTACCGCGTGTTCAACCAGCGCATGCGGGCGAGCTGGGAATGGTACAAGCCCGCCGCGATCGAAATGCTCGACGAATTCGAGCGCGACCACGTCGCCAGCGGTGGATTGCTCCTGCGCAAGGCGCCGCCCCTTACCTCGCTCCAAGTACCACTTGGAGCGACACAATGATCGTCCCCGCCCATTGCGACAGCCGGCCGGGCAGCCAGACCGTCAGCTTGTGGTACGTCGCCGGCTGGCTCGGCCAGCGCGAGCGATCGGCGGCATGGCTCGCCGGCCAGATCGACCTGCTGATCGCCCATGAAGGCTTCCCGCCGCCCATCCCCTTCTACATCGGCGCGCGCCGGATCGCCTCCGCCCACGCCTCGGCGCGCTGGCTCAGGGAGCCGGTCGACGCCTGGTTCGACGGCCTCCGCCCCGCTCATCTGATCGCGGACGGGACCGAGATCGCCGCCCGCTACGCCGACCGGCTCGACGCCGCCGCCGCCGCCATCGCCGAAGGGATCGCCGCATGAGCGATGCGTCCGAAAGCGGCCGCGCCGCCGCCGCCGATCTTGCCGGCGGCGGCACCACCAGCTCCGAACCGCCCGGGCCGGCCACCGTCAGCGTCCGAGCAGTTGGCGGGCAGCGCGCGGACGCGGTCCACGCCGACCAAACCGTCTACATCAGCCATCGCTGCGGCGGCGGCAACAGCTGGATCGGCGTCGTCCTGCTGGTCATAGATCCTGGCGAGGAGCCGGTCGCAGTCTACGCCTCCTATACGCCGGACGAGGCGCGCGAGCATGCCGCCAACCTCCTCCGCATCGCCAACAAGCTCGACGGCGGGAAGCTCGACCAATGATCCGCCGCGGGCGCACCGTCGGCCAAAGCACGGCTTCGGCCGAAAGCCCCGACGCGCCCTGGTCACCGCTCGCCGGGCAGCGGCCGCGGCTCAGCTCCAATTACTGGATCGAGCATGACCGGCGGCTCGCCCGCGAGAACCGCCGCCATCGCCTCTGCGAGCTGGCCGGCCTGGTTGTCGCCGCCGCCGCCGGCGCCGCCGCCTGGTGGCTGCTATGATCTCGGACGTGCGCGCGCTTCGCTCTGCTCGCCCGTCCGGCGGCAGCCGGTCGGAACGGCGCGAGGTACGCAACCCGATCCTCGCTTTGCCCGCGGCCCAGGCGATGCAGGGCCTCGACCCCTCGACGCGATTGTTGCTGGCACGCCTGCTCCGCGACCTGCAGGCGGACGCTCAGGCCAGGGCGCAGATGTGCTGGCGCAAACACAAGGCGCCCATGGCCTGCTATTGGAAGGCCGTCGCGGTCTATACGGGCCACCTGGCCAAGGTGCTGCGGTGACCGACCAGCCGGCGCCCGATCTGTTCGCGGTCGCGCCGGAATGGCCGCTACCGGAGCCTGCCCCGGCGGAGGCCGGGGTTCCACGTGGACCGGGCGCGACCGCCGCGCCGGCGGGCGCCTGCAACGACGACGAGGATCTGTGCCGGGTGTGCGGGATTGATCCATGCGCATGCGCCCAGCTCGCCGCCGAGATCGAGGCCGATCTGGGGCGCGAGCCGCCGCCCGCGCCGGCGCTTCCCGCGCCAGGCCTCGACCCGGCCGAAGTCGCCGCCTTGCTCGCCAGCCCGGCGCTCGGCCGCTTCCTCGCCGTCCGGGTCGGCCAGCTCGCCCACGGCCACAGCGAAGCGGCCGACCGCCGCCGCCCGGCGCACGATTTGGCCCGCAAGGCCCGCGACCGCCTCAGCGACGCGCTCGACGACCTGCTCGGCACGCCCAACGCCGAGCGCCGCGCCGCCGCGCTCCGCCGCGTCGAGATCGTCGGCGCGCTGCTGCTCGCTTTGTGGGACCGGCTGGCGGTCGAAAGTGATACTTTCGACCGGGAAGAGAGCGCATGAAGCTCACTCTCGAACAGATCGAATGGGCCGTCGAGAGGCGCGAGGTAGGCTGGTCAACGAGCCGCATCGGGAAGGCGCTCGGCGTATCCTCCGGGGCCATCAACTATCAATGTCTCAAGCATGGCGCCGTTTCGCCGCGGCAGCGCTGGACCGCGACACCTGAGACCGCGACCGTCTTCACCGGCAGGGACGGGCGCACGTTCCGCACCTTCACCCCCGCCGAGGATGAGCAGCTCATGGCGCTGGCGCGGGAAGGCCGCAAGATCGACGAGATCGGGCACATCATGCAGCGCGCCCGCACCTCGGTTCGCATGCGCATCATGCTGCTCGAACTTCGAGAGGACCTGCCCGGCTCCGGCCAAAGTACCACTTTGGCCGGAGAAATCGCATGAGTTACGCCGACGACCGTTCCGCCGAGGTCGCGGCCATGAGCGAGGCCGACCGCCAGGCGCTTGCGGTAGCCGCCGCGGCGACAGCTGCCGGCGCAGTTGCCGAGCTGCTCCGATACGGCCGCGAAGGCCCGGTCCAGCCACACCAGCCCTTCGACTGCGACGTGGAGCCGATCGAGCAGCTGCTCGATGCCGCCAAGATGGTGATCGAGATCGAGGGCAACCTCTGCATCCGCCGCGACATTTACGAGGCGATCGCGGCCGAGATCGAAGGCTGGGTGCCGTGAGCGCCCTAACCGCGCATCCTGCCGAAGTCGAAACGGTCGCTATCCTCGACCGCGACCGTCCAGCGCCGGATCAGCGGGTGGTCGCGGATCGCCTCGACCAGCGCCTCGGGGTGCGGCGCCAGCCGCCGCGGCGCGGTGCGCAAAGCGGCGCGCAGATCGTCCAGCTTCTGCTGCTCGGTCAGGATGCGGGTGCGCGTCGCCATTCGCCCCCCCCCTCTAGAACGAACCCGGAACGGCGGCAAGCCATGACCGCGCCGACCCGGCCCCTCCTGCGCTATCTCGGCAGCAAATGGCGGCTCGCACGCTGGATCATCGCACACATGCCGGCGAGCGACATCTATGTCGAAGCGTTTGGCGGGGCGGCGGCGGTGATGCTCCAGCGGCCGCCGGTCCGCACTGAAGTCTGGAACGACCTCGACGGCGAGCTGGTCAACCTGTTCCGGGTGCTCCGCTCTCCCGAGGCCATGGAGTTGATCCGCCAGGTGGCGCTCACCCCTTATGCCCGCGCCGAATATCTCGAGGCGCATCTGCCGGCGGCCGATCCGCTGGAACGGGCGCGACGCCTGCTCATCCGGTCGCACATGGGGCACGGCACCCGCGGCACCCGCATCGACCGCGCTGCCGGCTTCCGAAGCGACGGCAAGACCGGCGGCACCCGCGTCGCCGGCGAATGGGCCGATTTCCCCGGCCAGCTCGCCCGCATCGTCGAGCGCTTCCGTGGCGTGTCGCTCGACAACAAACCCGCCAGCGCGCTGATCGAATATTGGGACGCCTCGAATGTCCTGCTCTATCTCGATCCACCCTATCTGCCCGAGACGCGCAGCGACAAGGCCAAGCAGGCCGAGGGCTACCACACCTACGCGCACGAAATGACCGCGGAGGAGCATCTTGCGCTTATCGACCAGGCCTGCCGCTCGCGATCGATGGTGCTGATTTCCGGCTACGAAAGCCCCCTCTATGACGGGCCGCTGGCCGCCGCCGGATGGTCGCGCCGCACCACCGGCGCGCGGGCGCACCGCAACGCCGAACGCACCGAAGTGCTGTGGATCAACCCGCTCGCCGCCGAGCGCCTGGCGCAGCCGTCGCTGTTTCCCGGCGCCTGCGGGGCAGGGGCCGGCAGCGGCGGCCCCCTGTTCGCGAGCGCGGCATGACCGCGCCGACCCGGCCGCTCCTGCGCTGGCATGGCGGCAAATGGCGGCTCGCACCCTGGATCATCGCCCACTTCCCGCCGCACCGCGCCTATGTGGAGCCGTACGGCGGGGGCGGTTCCGTGCTTCTGCGCAAGCCGCGGGCGCATGCGGAGCTTTGGAATGATCTCGACGATGAGGTCGTGACGCTGTTTAGGGTGCTGCGAGATCGGCGGCAAGCGGCCGAACTGTGCCGGCTGCTAAGCCTCACTCCCTTCGCACGTAAGGAGTTCGTCGCCGCCTATACCCCCGCCGATGAGCCGCTGGAGCGGTGCCGAAGGCTCATCATTCGCAGCTTCATGGGCCAAGGCTCCGTCAGCAACGAACGGATCGCGGGCGCGACCGGCTTTCGCAACAACCTGAGCCGCAGCACCACGTCCCCGATGAGCTCGATACCGGCACATGACTGGGCCGGATACCCGACGTCGCTTCGCGCGGTAATCGAACGGCTCGACAGGGTGAACATCGAAAGCCGGGATGCGCTCGAATTGATGCACCAGCACGATGCCGCGGATGTCCTGTTCTATTGCGATCCCCCCTATCTGCCGGAGACACGATCACGGGTGGGGAACCGCAAGGGCGGCGGCTATGTCGCCTACCTCTACGAAATGACGGACGAGGATCATGCCGAGCTGCTCGCCTTCCTGCGGACGCTGAAAGGCATGGTCGTTCTCTCCGGCTATCCCTCGGCGCTGTACGACCAGGCTTTGCCCGACTGGCGCCGGGTCGAGCGGGCGGCGCTGGCGGACGGCGCGCGCCCGCGCACCGAAGTGCTGTGGATCAACCCGCTCGCCGCCGAGCGCCTGGCGCACGGCCCGCTGTTCGCGAGCGCCGCATGACCGGGCAGCGCGTCACCTATCGCACCAGGGCCATCGCCGGCGAGGACGACGTGCTGGCCGAGTTCCACCGCCGCACCGGCCAGCGCGGCGGCGCCAAGAGCCTCGCCTACGACTGCAACGTCAGCGAGGCGATGATCTCGCGCATCCGCAGCGGCGGCGCCCCCATCACCCCGCGCATCGCGGTCGGCCTCGGCTTCCGCCTCCGCTACGAAAGGTCAGACAATGGACAATGACGCCATCCTCGACGCCCTGCAGGCCGGCCTCGATTTGTGCAACGCCGTCGCCTCCGGCATCGTGTTCCAGGGCAATGCCGAGCAGGCCGCCGGCCAGATCGCCGCCGCCATCACCCTCCGCCGCGCCGAGCGCGAAGCGGCCGCCGCCGCTCCGCAGCCATGACCGCCCGACCGCTCGGCTTCGATTTCCCGCTCATGTCGGAGCTGTCGCGCCGGCCGCCATGGCAGGTCGGCGGCGACGAGCAGCTGCGCGAGCTCGACGAGGAGATCGCGCACCGCCGCGACTTCTACCCGCGGCTCGCCGCCCGCGGCGCGATGTCGATCGACGAAGGCGCCCGCCACATTGCGATCCTGCTTGCCATCCGCGCCGACGTCGACGGCGGCGCCGACCGGGCGGAGACGTGGGAAACCAAGGTCCGCGAATTGCGCCGCGAGCTTGGGCTCCGCCGCGGCGCCTGGCCGCGCAAGGTTGCCAAGCCCGGCGACCCGCTCGACGAGGCGACCGCGCGCGCCCGGATGGAACGGCTCGAGGCGGTCCACTGGCGCTATTGGGTCAGGCTCGAATTTTGCGACGACCTTTGCACCACAGGCTTTCCGCCGCCCCATTTCGTCGCCAGCGACGCGCAATACGGCCTGATCCGCGCCCGCAAATGGGCGGCGTGGGAATGGGAGCGGACCGCGCTCGCCCGCGGCGACCCGGCCGCGCGGCCCGACATGGCCGACTATTTCGACTGGCTCCACGACAGCAGCGACGCCGAGGCCGTCTCGCTTCGCGACCATTATCGTTTCTGCGCCGAGCGCCTCGGCTTCGCGCCCAGCGAGAAGGAAGCCGCATGAACGATGCCGACCCGCGCAATGGCGGAGCCGACGCTCCTTCCGACAGCCGCGCTGAGGGCTCCACCGGCTTGGCCGAGGGCTCGGCTCCGCCGAAGGAGCCGCCGCCCGCGCAATGGCCGAGCTGCGCCGATCGGAAAATCATGGCCGAGCGGTCGCTGCGCATCATCACCAGCAACCGCATTTCGAGCCTGGAGGCGATGGAGATGGTCCACTCGCTGGTCGACGACGCCGGCGCCGATTTCGCGCGCCAGGCGATCGAAGGCTTGGACTTGCCATTTTGAGGTGTTTCAACCGGAGGAGAAGAAATCATGCCAATGGCGGCAATGACGAAGATCGGCACGCTGGACGGCGTTCATGTGTTTTGGGCCGAGCCGGGCCGGTTCGACGTGCCGGGTGTCTATTACTGGAACGGAACCGAGAACGTTCACGTCCCGATCGGCCAGAACTTGGGGGAGCCGAGCGACTTCAGGCTGCGCAGGGAAGCGATCAGTCTCGCATGTACTTCGTTGCGGCCGGGCAAGGTTGACGAGCAGGAGTTGGTCGAACGCACGCAGGTCATGCTCAACCTCCTTGGCGGTGATCGAATTACCGTATCCGGCGACATCGCGCTGAACATCGACACGGCGATCGCCCATCACCGCGGCGCAGACCTCCGGTCGATCGACGAATAAGGCCGCGCGCTTGACCGGAGTCCCCGCCAAGCGCATCTAACGATCAGGAGCCACGCCCATGGCCGATCAGTCCGATACGATCAGCGACCGCATGCTGCAGGACGGCGCGCGGCTGCTGGCCGTCTTGCCGAAGGGCTCCACGGTGCGCGCGGCTCGGCCCGATCTCGGCGGGTGGATCGTCGATCACCCCGACCACCCGCCGCGGCTGCTCACCGTCGACGGCGCGCTGCGGCCGCTGCCGGAGGCGGCGGATGGCTAAGATCGACGTCCCCGGCCTGGTCCCCAAGCGCACCAGGGGCGGCCGCACCAACTGGTACTGGCAGCCCTCGGCGACGCTGAAGCGCGCCGGATGGAAGTCGCTGCCGCTCGGCTCGGACACCGACGCCGCGATCGACAAGGCCAAGGCTCGCAATGCCGAAGTCGAGGCGTGGCGGCGCGGCGGCGCCAGGCCGGCCGCCGTGCGGCGCCTGGTCAGGCCGGCCACCGTCGCGGCCCTGATCCGACAGTACGAGGCGGAAGGCTGGCCGAGCGTCAAGCAGCCCGGCAGCTTCATCGCGCCGGCCACCCGCGACGAATATGGCTCGAAGTTCCGCACCATCCTCGCCTGGGCGGGCGACACCCCGCTCACCGCGATCGACGCCGACCGCGTCGCCGTGTTCCGCAAGGCGCTGATGAAGCCGGCCGCCGGCGGGCGCCGCCAAGGCCAGGTGCGCCACACGATGGCGCATGCCACGCTGCGCGTCGCCCGCACCTTGTTCGCTTATGCCGAGCAGAACAGGCTGATCCCCAAGGGCGCCAACCCGTTCGAGAATTTCGGCCTGTCGAAGCCGCCGCCGCGCCGCCAGATTTGGTGGGCGCCGGCGCGCGAGGCGTTGCTCGAAACCGCCGCCTGCGATCCGTCACTCGAGCTGGCGATCGACCTCGCTTTCTCGATCGGCCAGCGCGAGGCTGACCTGCTGCGCATGATCCACAACCAATATGTCGAAATCCCGCCCTACAAGTGCGAGGACATCGGCACCTACGAGCTGCTCGCGGCGACCCCAGTGCCCGCGCTGGGCGCGCCGGGGGCGGAAGGGTGGCGGCCCGGCTATGTACCCGGCAACGTCATGGGCGTCCGCGTCAAGCAGGCCAAGACGAAGCAGTGGGTCGAGGTTCCCGTCGTCGGCGGCACGCGGGCGCGGATCGAGCGCGAGATCGCCCGCGCCAAGGCGTTCGGCATCGCCACCATCCTGTTCAACGACCGGCCGCCGCCGGAAACGCACCCGGCCGCGCGGGACTGGCGGCCGCGGCCGTGGACGCACCCGAACCTCAAGTCTGGGCAGGCCGCGTTCATCCGCCGCTTCGGCGAGCTGCGCCAGGCGACCATCGCCCGGCTCGACGCAGGCGGCGCCGCCGATCTCGCCGCCGAGATCGGGAAGCTCCAGTATCGCGACTTCCGCCGCACCGCCGTCGTCTATCAGGGCGAGCTCGGCATCGCGCCGCAGCTCATCGCCGCCGTCACCGGCCACGATCTGGACGAGACGATGGAGATCCTCGAAACCTATATGCCCCTCACCACCGGCATGGCGATGCGCGCGGTAGCATTGGCTGCGTCGCGAAGTAGCACTTCGCGCCGGGAAGGGATAAAGGGCTAGGCTCCAACAGGAGGAAAGCATGACGCTCAAGAGCGGTGATGTAGTGCAGCTCAAATCAGGCGGGCCGTTGATGGTCGTGGAGTCGATCGACGATTACGGCGGCACGACCAAAGCGCTGTGCAGCTGGTTCGATAAGGCCAACCACAAAAACGGCCTTTTCCCGCTGCCGGCTTTGGAGCTGTACGAGGAGGAATGAGCGTAGCGCCGAGGCTGCAGCGCCTGGCGCTGGCGCTGTTCCGCAGCGTCACCGAGGACCCCGAGGCCACGTGGGAGGGGATGACCCAGGAGGACCGCGACGACGCGCTCGGATGGGCGCGCGACGCGCTCGAGGCGCTTGCCGAGACGTCGCCTTGAACGGCGACGACGAGCTGACGGTGAAAATCGGCCCCGTCGCCGGCGGCGACGCGGCGCCGGTGCTGTCGCCGCAGGAACTCGACTATATCGAGCGCGTGCTTGCCCCGACCAGCGCGGATCGGGAGCGCATCCTCAACACCCTCCAGAGCACCGCGAGCTGGCTTGCCGGGACCCTGGTCGCCCTCAATGCCGGCGCGCTCGCCACCACCCTTTCGGCCGACCTGATCGAGCCATCCGCGATAGTTGCGAGCGGCCGCTTCTTCCTCGCCGGCGTGGCCGTGGCAGTGGCCGGCAGCATCCTCAACTATTGGAACCACTACCGCGCCGCCGTCTATTTCACGGCCTTGCATTATGCCCGGTTCAACCCGGCCGGTTTCACGGACGAGAACATGCCGAAGCTGCCGCCGCACGGCAGCCTGCGCCGGATCACCCGCCTCGTATGGGCTGCGGGCGGCGTCTCGATCGCCGCGTTCGGCACCGGCTGCTGGATCGTCGGCGAGCGGATCGCCGGGCTTTAGACCCGCTTGCGGCACGCCCGCGCCGGCGCTAATCATGCCCCGCCGGCGCGGCTCTGTTGGAATTCCAACATCGGCAGCGTTGGAACGCCGGCCAGCCTCCCCGCCGCAAATGGCGCGAAAGCTGGCCTGAGCGGGTGTAGCTCAATGGCAGAGCAGAAGCTTCCCAAGCTTACGACGAGGGTTCGATTCCCTTCACCCGCTCCATCCCTGTCAAGAGTCCGCAGCCTTCAGTGCGGCACCTTCGCCCGCCCAGCCGGGCTAGCCGAGCAATGCCGGCCACAGCACCATGAGGATTCCGGCGACGCTGACCAGGAACACCAAAGTCCGCAGCTTCGGCACGCCCAGCGCGTAAAGCGGCAGGTAGACGATCCGCGCCGCCAGCCAGGTGATTGCACCGACCGCCGTCCAGGCGTCGGTGCGGCCGGCAACGGTGACGATCAGGATCGCCGCCGCGGCGATGGGGAAGGTCTCGAAATAATTGGCCTGGGCGCGCGCGAGCCGGCCGACGATCGGCTCCGGCGGCGGCACCGCCTCGTCGCGCGCGCCCATGTTCCATTGGGTCCCGTACTGCCGCGTCTTCACCCGCACCGCCGCAAAGATATGGACCAGCGCCAGCACGCAGCCCCACGCCAGCACCGTCAGCTCGACATTCATATCCCCTCCTCCACCACGGCGCGTCCATCGGCCTTCAACCGCCGGACAAGGTCCGTCGCGCACGTCTCGAGCCGCTCCGGCTCGGTGCTGCGGATCACGAAATTGGCGCCCACCTTGCCTTCGCGGAAGAACGGGTAGCTGCCGATCTGGCAAGCATCATGGTCGCGTTCGGCCTCGCGCAGGATGTCGGCCACCTCGCTTTCCGGCACCCAGCAGCCGATCGTGCGGGAGATGAGCGGCCTGCCGCCCTCGATCGTCCCGGCCAGGGCGTCGAGCATCAAAGTCGCGATATGCGGCACTCCGGCGAGGATGAAGATGGAGCCGAAGCGGATGCCGGGCGCGCCCGACATCGGATTTTCGATCAGCTCGGCGCCGGCCGGCACCCGCGCCATCCGCAGCCGCGCCTCGGTGAGCCCGCCGCGGCCCGCATAATAGCCTTCGAGCGCCGCCCGCGCCTTCGGATGCACCTCGACCGGCACTCCGCAGGCGGCGGCGATCGCATCGACGGTGATGTCGTCATGGGTCGGCCCGATGCCGCCGGTGGTGAACAGATAGTCGTTGCGCGCGCGCAGCGCGTTCACCGCCTCGACAATGCGGTCGAGCAGGTCGGGCACCACGCGCACTTCGCTCAAGCGGATGCCCTGCAGGTTGAGCCAGCTCGCGATCGGGGCGACGTTCCTGTCCTGGACCCGTCCGGAGAGGATCTCGTCGCCGATGATCAGCAGCCCCGCCGTCCAGATCCGCTCGCTCGCCATGCGCCCGCCATAGGCGCGCGCGCGGGGGTCGCCAAGCCGCTCCGCCCGGCCTATATTCACGGCCATGACCGAGTATCGCACGATCGACCGCTACGACCTCGCGCCGACGCCCGAGCGCGGCGGCGCGATCAAGCTCCACGGCCCGCAGGGCTTTGCCGGCATGCGCCGCGCCGGCCGCGCCGCGGCCGAGATACTCGACGCGCTGGCGGCCCACGTCGTGCCGGGCGTCGCGACCCAGGCGCTGGACGATATCGTGGCCGGGATGATGCGCGAGGCCGGCGCGGTCGCGGCGACGCTCGGCTATCGCGGCTACACCCACAGCTGCTGCACCTCGATCAATCACGTCGTCTGCCACGGCATACCCGGCGAGCGGACGCTCAAGGACGGCGACATCGTCAATATCGACGTGACCCCGATCCTCGACGGCTGGCACGGCGATTCGAGCCGCATGTACCTGGTCGGGGACGTTCCGGCGAAGGCGTGGCGGCTGGTCGACGTCACCTACGAATGCCTGATGCTGGGGATCGAACAGGCCCGGCCCGGCAACCGTCTCGGCGACATCAGCCACGCCATCCAGAGCCATGCCGAGAGGAACCGCTACGGCGTCGTGCGCGATTTCTGCGGCCACGGCCTCGGCCAATTGTTCCACGACGCGCCCGAGGTGGTCCATGTCGGCCGCCCCGGCACCGGCCCCGAGCTTCGCCCCGGCATGTTCTTCACGGTCGAGCCGATGATCAACATCGGCAAGCCGGCCTGCAAGGTGCTCGAGGACGGCTGGACCGCGGTCACCCGCGACCGCTCGCTATCCGCCCAGTTCGAGCATTCGATCGGCATCACCGAGAGCGGCTGCGAGATCTTCACGAAGAGCCCCAAAGGCTACGACAAGCCGCCCTACCCCTAGCCGCGGCGCACCGCTCAGGCCCGCGGCTGCTGCGGGAACAGTCCCTCCATGCAGATGCAATATTGCATCGGCACCCCGTCCACGGTCTGGACCGGCGCCAAATTCGGCAGGGCGAAATTCGTCCTGCCGTCGCCGCCATATGCGGAACCCAGCAGCCCGAACATGATCGTGTTTAGATCCTGCTGGCTCGTATCGATCGGCAGGAGCCGGCCGTCGCAGGGCAGCCAGCGGTCCGGCACGAAGTGAAACGCGAACAGCTTCACCGTGCCCATAAGTTCGTCCATAGCTTGTACCCCCTTTTGCTCGCCGATCGCCGGCCACGGCCATGGTAGCGGCGGGGCGAGGCCTTTGTAAGCGGGTCGGGGACGCTTGCGCGCCGGTGCGCCGCGAACACGGTGTCGATGCCGCCCCCGGACCGCTCGACCGCGCGGTCGCCGCGATGGTCGACGATGTAGATGTCGTTGCTGAAGCGGCCGATCATCAGGTCCGCGCCAGTGCCGCCGTCGAGCCGGTCGGCGCCGCGGCGCCCGCGCAGGATGTCGTTGCCGCCGAGGCCGTTAATCTCGTCGGCCAAGCCGGTGCCGAACAGCTCGTCCCCATCCGGGGTGCCGTTGATGACCGCCATGATGCCGACTGCCTGCGGGGCGCGCATCATGCGCCCGCCGCGCGCCGGCTCCAAGCCGCGGTCAGGAGATCGTCCGCTCCGGGTCGGCGGCGGCGGCCAGGCCCTGGGCGTAGCCGGCGTCGGCGTCGTAGCGGGCGCGGGCCTCGAGCCGGGTCCGGCGGTAGCGGACGTAGCCGACCGCCCCGAGCACGCCGAGGATCGCGCCGAGCAGCATGATCG
Organism: Allosphingosinicella sp.; assembly: GCA_035942355.1. Taxonomy (GTDB): domain Bacteria; phylum Pseudomonadota; class Alphaproteobacteria; order Sphingomonadales; family Sphingomonadaceae; genus Allosphingosinicella. Next base: position 12,587 of record DASZDE010000105.1, read on the forward strand.
CGTTGCGGGTAACCAGGGTGATCGCGAAGGCGGCGGCGCCGGCGACGGCCATGATGATCATGGTGCGCTCGTTGCCGCTCGGGACCTGGAAGTCGGCCCGGCCGTCGCTGGTCCTCGCCCCGAACAGGCCCTTATGGTCGATCGCGCTGTAGCCGTAGAAGCGGCCGCTCACGCCGGGCTCGAGCATTGCAGCGACGCTCGGCGCCACCACCATTTTGGCGAGCCGCCGCTCCGAACCGTCGGCGAGCCGAAACGCGATCGTCTTGTAGATGGCGAGCTTGCCGGTCACGCGCTGCGGCGTCGCCTCCGCGACCGTGCCGTCGATCACCTCGATCCCCATCTGCGCCCTCCCTCACCGGAACCGGCCGGTCCCAACGCCGCCCGTCCGCCCCTCCGGGACCGGCGTCAGCGGCCGCGCGACGATGGGGGCGCCGCCGGCTCGTGTCAACGCTGCCCTGGCCCGCGCCCGCCTTAGGCCGCTCGCATGGCTTGCGCGTGCCGCCGACAAGCCTATCTGCGGGGCAGCAGCACGGGAGTCCGCGGGTGAAGAAGATCGAGGCGATCATCAAGCCGTTCAAGCTCGACGAGGTCAAGGAGGCGCTGCACGAGGTCGGCGTCAGCGGCATCACCGTCACCGAGGCCAAGGGCTTCGGCCGCCAGAAGGGCCATACCGAGCTCTACCGCGGCGCCGAATATGTGGTCGACTTCCTGCCCAAGGTGAAATTGGAAGTGGTGGTCGAGGACGGGCTGGCCGAACGCGTCGTCGAGGCGATCGCCACGGCCGCGCGCACCGGTCGCATCGGCGACGGCAAGATCTTCGTCACCAGCGTCGAGGAGGCCATGCGGATCCGTACCGGCGAGCGCGGCTCCGACGCGGTGTGACGCGCGGCGCGGGAAGGTGGGCCGCCATGGCGCAGGGCGCCCGAGCCGGGCGGCGGCCGCGGAGTGAACGCCTCCCGCAACCGCCGTACTGACCTGAAAAGCCAAGCTTCGACAAGGGTCTAGATGTGGCGTAGAAGGGGCGGGTCGGCCCGCCGGCGCGAGGAGATTCAGCATGGCGATCATCAACGGCACCGCCTGGGACGACGAACTGTTCGGGACCGGCGGCGAGGACGAGCTGCGCGGCTTTGAAGGCGCCGACGTCCTGCGCGGCCGCAAGAGCAACGACGTGCTCGACGGCGGGACCGGCGTCGACCTGCTGATCGGGCGGTTCGGCGACGATGTCTATTTCGTCGATCATTGGGACGACAAGGTCGTCGAGCGGGCCGGCGGAGGCGCGGATACGGTCTATGCGGCGGTGCCGTACAGGCTGATGCGCGAGATCGAGAACCTGGAGCTGCTGGGCACGGTCCGGCTCGGGCTCGGCAATGCCGGCGACAACCGCATCGTCGGCAATGCGGCGACGAACATCCTCGACGGGAGGGCCGGTGCGGACCATCTGATCGGCGGCGATGGAAGCGATACCCTCTTCGGTGACGGCGATGGAAGCATAGACCAGCTCGATGGGGGAGACGGCAACGACCAATATCATGTCAGCACCGAAGATGTCGTGACCGATAGCGGCGGAGTCGACAGGATAGTTCTGTTTGGTCCTTTTTTTCAGCTTCCGACCGGGATCGAGAACCTGTTAAAACTCGACGACACCGATGCCGAAATAGTGGGTAATTCCCTGAACAACGAGATCAGAGGCGGCTATGGCGATGACTCGATCCGCGGCCTCGGCGGCGACGACTACATCACGGGCGAAGAGGGGCATGACACTCTTTCAGGGGGCGCCGGCGACGATCGTCTGAGCGGATTTTACGGAAACGATCACCTGAGCGGGGGCGACGGCGACGACAGACTGTCCTATTTCGTCGGCACCGACGTCCTTGACGGCGGGGAGGGTTCGGATACTGCCTCAGTAACGGGAACCATAGACCTGGCGAACGATACCCAATTGGGGGGAGCGCTTACTCTCCTGTCTATCGAAAACCTGATCGGGTTTGGCCACGGCAATATTTTCTATGGCGATGAGGGCCCCAACATACTCGAGACAACGTTCGGTGAAAATCATAGACTATACGGCCGCGGCGGCGACGATAGTTTGATTGGAGGCTTCGGCGCTGACCGACTGCACGGTGGGGCGGGTGCGGACACGATCGATGGCGGGTTCGATGCCGACTATCTCGACGGCGGCGAGGGTGCGGACATGATCGATGGCGGGTTCGATGCCGACCATCTGATCGGCGGGGAGGGAGCCGACATATTGGACGGAGGCCTCGGCTCCGACCGTTTCTCTTTCGCCGACGGCGATAGCGGCAACACGGTCGGCTCGGCCGATCTTATCGTCGATTTCGACGGTGCGGAAGGTGACCGCATCAACCTGCAGGAGATGGACGCGAACCCCGCCGAGCCGGGGGACCAGGCCTTCACGATCGCCGGCGGCGATGCCTTCTCCATGACCCCCGGCGAGCTGCTCATCCGGCGGACCGAGGATGAGTATCGCATCGAGGGCGATCTCGATGGCGACGCGATTGCCGATTTCCTCATCCTGGCGGGCCCTTGGGGCAGGCTTGAAGCAGGCGACATCATCCTGTGACGGGTGCATGCGGCCGGCACCAGCGCAAGCGGCAGTCGCTGAAGGGCGAGGCGCCTTAGCCTCTCCCGTCATTCCCGCGACTCATCGCTCTCCTCCGCGGCCGGGTCGGACGGCGATGCGCGTCATTCCGCCCCGGCCGCAGAGTCGCTACAGCAGTGGCGATGGACCAGCCGCGCCCCGCCTCGATGTCGCCGCAAGAGCTGCGCGCCGCCATGCGGTCGCTCGGCTACCGCACCCAGAACGACCTTGCCGGCGCGATCGGCGTCAGCCGCTCGACCGTCAGCCTGTGGCTGGAAGGCAAGGTCGGCGTGCCGCGGCCGGTGGCGATGCTGCTGCGCATGCTGATCGCAGCCCAGCGGCGGCCGTTCTGAGCCGTCCGGAATTGCCCACCGAACCGTCCACGTGAAAAATTCACGGAGTGCTGGACGGTCCCGCCGCCCGCCCCGAAGCTTGGCGGCAATTGCCCGGAGTCGGGCGCCTATCGGTAAGGGGAAATAGCGATGGCCAGCGAAGCGGAGAGCGTCTTGGAGCGGAGCAAGAAGGCGGAGGGCCAGGCGCGGCGGGAGCGGCCGGCCCGGGGCGCGCCCCCGGCCAGCGACCCCGCCAGCGTCCTCAAGCGCATCGCGGAGGAGGGGATCGAGTGGGTCGACCTCCGCTTCACCGATCCCAAGGGCAAGTGGCAGCATTTGTCGATGGTCTCGAGCGGCATCGACGAGGACCAGCTCGAGGACGGGTTCATGTTCGACGGGTCGTCGATCGCCGGCTGGAAGGCGATCAACGAGAGCGACATGATCCTGAAGCCGGACCTCACCGCCCTTTACGACGATCCGTTCAGCGCGACGCCGATGATGATCATGTTCTGCGACATCGTCGATCCCGGCACGGGCGAGCTTTATGCCCGCGACCCGCGCTCGACCGCCAAGCGCGCCGAGGCCTATTTGCGCAGCACCGGCATCGGCGACACCGTCTATGTCGGCCCCGAAGCCGAATTCTTCATGTTCGACGACGTCCGCTTCGAGGACGGCTATAACAGCTCCTATTACCGGATCGACGATATCGAGCTGCCGACCAACAGCGGCCGCGAATATGAGAACGGCAATCTCGGCCACCGCCCGCGCGCCAAGGGCGGCTATTTCCCGGTCGCTCCGGTCGACAGCGCGATGGACATAAGGAGCGAGATGGTCGCGACCATGATCGAGATGGGGCTGCCCTGCGACAAGCATCACCACGAAGTCGCCGCCGGCCAGCACGAACTCGGCCTCACCTACGGCACCCTGGTCGAGACCGCCGACCGGATGCAGGTGTACAAATATGTCGTCCACATGGTCGCCCATGCCTATGGCAAGAGCGCGACCTTCATGCCCAAGCCGATCAAGTCGGACAACGGCTCGGGCATGCACACCCACATGTCGGTGTGGAACGGCGGCAAGCCCCTGTTCGCCGGCAACGGCTATGCCGGGCTCAGCGAAACCGCCTTGTTCTTCATCGGCGGCGTCATCAAGCATGCCCGCGCGCTCAATGCCTTCACCAACCCGACCACCAACAGCTACAAGCGCCTGGTGCCGGGCTTCGAGGCGCCGGTCCTGCTCGCTTATTCGAGCCGCAACCGCTCGGCCTCGTGCCGCATTCCCTATGGCGCGGGCGAGAAGGCCAAGCGCGTCGAGTTCCGCTTCCCGGACGCGCTCGCCAACCCCTATCTGGCTTATTCGGCTTTGCTGATGGCCGGCCTCGACGGCATCCAGAACCGCATCAATCCCGGCGACCCGATCGACAAGAATTTGTACGATTTGCCGCCTGCCGAGCTGGTCAACGTCCCGACCGTGTCGGGGTCGCTGCGCGAGGCGCTGATCGCGCTCCAGAACGACCGCGCCTTCCTGACCAAAGGCGACGTCTTCTCGGAGGACCAGATCGACGCCTATATCGAACTCAAATGGGAAGAGCAGATGCGCTGGGAGACGACGCCGAGCCCGGTCGAATACGACATGTATTATTCGAGCTGACCGGCAGGCCCGATCGGATCGCCGTCCGGCCGGGGTCAGCGGACCAGCGCGCCGCCCTTCATCACCGCGGCGGGCCGCTCGAGCACCCGGATATCGGCCAGCGGATCGCCCTCGACCGCCACCATGTCGGCGAAGCGGCCGGGAGCGATCGCGCCGACCTCGTCCCAGCGCATCAGCCGCGCGGGCTCGATCGTGGCCGACTGGATCGCCTGCATCGGCGTCATGCCGTGGCGGACCATATAGGCGAACTGCCGGGCGTTGCCGCCATGCGGATAGACGCCGGCATCGGTGGCGAAGACGATCCGCGCGCCGGCGCGGACCGCCTTGCGGAAGCCCTCGCGCTGGGCATCGGTGGTCTCGCGATTCTTGCGCAGGATATTGGCCGACCAGCCGTCGCGGGTGCCGACCTCCTCGATATAGTCGCCATTGTAAACGTCCATCGCCAGCCACGCGCCCTTGGCCTTGGCGAGCGCGATCCCCTCCTCGTCGATCAGCGAGGCGTGCTCGATCGAGCGGACCCCGGCCCGCAGCGCGCTCTTGATCCCTTCGGCGCCGTGGGCGTGGGCGGTCGCATAGCTGCCGTTGCGTTCGGCTTCGGCGACGGCGGCGCGGATCTCCGCGTCGCTGAGCTCGAGTGCCCCGGGTTCGGTCCCCTCGGTCAGCACCGCGCCGGTGGCGATCAGCTTGAGGAAATCGGCGCCGCGCTGGAACAAGGTGCGCGCCTTGGTCCGCACCTCTTCCGGGCTGGTGACGACGCCGGCGCGGAACTCCGCCGGCACGACGACGTCGGGGGCGAGGCCGGTGACCTCGCCGCCGCCGCCGGGCACGGTGATATAAGCGCCGACCACCTTCATGCGTGGCCCCGGCACGTGCCCCGCCTCGATCGCGTCGCGCAATGCGACGTCGGCGAAGGCGCGATAGGTGCCGACGTCCCGAACCGTGGTGAAGCCCGCCGCGAGCGTCACCCGCGCATTGGCGGCCGCGACATAGGCGGTCTCGGCGGCCGAGTGGAGCAAAGGCTCGGCGGGGTTGGCGGTCTGGCCGTAATCGGCAAGGTGGGTGTGCATGTCGATCAGGCCGGGCAGCACCGTGTAGCGGGACCAGTCGGTCAGCGGCCCGGTGCAGGCCGCCGCCGCCCAGGGCTGCACCGCAACCACCCGGCCGTCCGAAACGGTGACCAGCCGATCGGCCAATATCCGCCCCTTCTCGACATCCACCAGCCGCCCGGCGCGGACGCAGCTTGTCTCCGCCGCGGCTCCGGAAGCCCCGGCCGCGAGCGCAAGGCCGAGCAGCAGCAGCCCGAGCCTCATCGCGGCGCTGCTCCCGGCAATCCGGCCGCCGGTTCGGAATGCGGGGGATCGGCCGCCGGGGCGCGGGCGGCGGCGACAAGCAGGGCCGCCGCCGCGCCGGGGCGCCTCATGCGGCCGCTCCCGCCGCGCTCCGACGGCCGCCGTACAGCAGGTAGATGGCGAGGCCGAGGACGTGGGCGATCAGGAAGAAGATCTGGGTCTGCCGCGGCAGGCTGATGAACAGGTAGAAACAGCCGAAGATCGCAACCAGGCCGACCACCCACGGCAGCGGCGTCCTGAACTTGCGCGGGGCGTCGGGCTCCCGGCGGCGCATGATCAGCATGCACAAAGCGACCGCCATGAACGCGGTGAGCGTGCCGGCATTGGCGAGGGCGGCAATGTCCTCGAGCGGGAAGAAGCCGGCGATGGCGCCGACCACGACCGCGGTGAACAAGGTGATCCGGACCGGCGAGCCGCGCGCCGACACCTTGGCGAGCGCCGGCGGCAGCAGCCGGTCGCGCGCCATCACGAAGAAGATCCGGCTCTGGCCGTAGAAGAAGGCGAGGATGACGGTCGGCAGCGCGATCACCGCCGAGGCGGCGAGATAGGTGGCGGCGCCGCCCTGGCCGAGCTCGCGCAGGATGAGGGCGAGCGGCTCGGGGCTGTTGGCGAAGCGGGTGTAGGCGAGCGCGCCGACGGCCGCCGCCGCAACCGCCATGTAGATGGCGACGCAGACCAGCATCGAGCCGACGATGCCGATCGCCAGGTCGCGGGCCGGGTTCTTCGCCTCCTCGGCCGCGGTCGCGATCGCGTCAAAGCCGTAAAAGGCGAAGAAGATGATCGCCGCCGCGGCCATCACGCCTCGCTCGACGCCGTCGGCGCTGACGGTTTTCGGGAAGCCGTAGGGGCTGAACGGCTCCAGGTTGGCGGCGTTGAAATAGGGCAAAGCGACCGCGACGAACACGATCAGCGCGACGATCTTGACCAGCACCAGCACCGCGTTGAGGGTGGCGCTCTCGCGCGTGCCGTAGATGAGGAGGCCGGCGATCACGGCGATGATGAAGATGGCGGGAAGGTTGACGATGCCGCCGAGCTCGGGCCCCTGCATCAGGCTCATCGGCACGCCGAGCCACGCCTGCAGCAACGGCGCGGCATAGCCGGACCAGCCGACCGCGACCGCGCTCACCACCAGCGAATATTCGAGGATCAGGCTCCACCCCACCACCCAGGCGAACAGCTCGCCGATCACCACGTAGGAATAGGTGTAGGCGCTGCCCGAGGCCGGGATCATCGTCGCCATCTCGGCATAAGCGAGCGCGGCGCACGCGCAGATCAGGCCGGCGATCGCGAACGAGACGATGACCGCGGGGCCGGCCTTGTCGGCGCCGACGCCGATCAGCGTCAGGATGCCGGTGCCGACGATCGCGCCGACGCCGAGCGCAACCAGGTGCGGCCAGGACAGCGTCTGCTTCAGCCGGTGATGCTCGGGCATGTCCTCGGCCGCCACCACCGCCTTCTTCGCGTTCCAGCTCTTCATGCCCTAGCCCTCCGTTCGCGCCCGCTCCGGCAGCGCTGGTTGTGGTCGCGGCGCACCTTGGCGCTTTCGCGCGCGCCCGTCGAGGGGCGGCTTGCGCCCGCCGGCCGCTCCCGCGCTGCCGTCAACCGCCAAACAGGGTTAACCGGAAAATAACGGATATCGCCGATAGTGGCGGATGGGCGTTGCCAGCAAAGGAGGCCCGACATGACCGCGTTGATCGCTTCGCAATTACTGGGCTTCATCCTCGGCGGCGGCATCTTCCTGCTGCGCTACGACCGGAGCGGCGCCGCCGTCCGCTAAGCTCGGAAGCCTAATAATCCTTCGACACCCGCACGTTGACGCTTTCGCGGCCGACCGTGGAGATGCTTGACAAGAGCGAGAGCCAGCGCGTGATCTGATATTCGATCTGGGTCGCCGAATAGCCGCGGCCGTCGGTGATCACTTCGACATAGACGCGGCGGCCGATATATTTGCCGGCGGCGATCGACGTGCCCTGGCCGGTGGTGATGTCGGCCGGCAGGATGCGGAGGCGGTCGAGGCCGATCGCGCTCCTCACCGAGTTGATCGGGTCGAGCCCGCCGCCGCTGTCGTTGAGCGAGGCCACCGCGGCCGCCAGCTGCAGCGCCTCGGGCGCCGACAAATTGGTGATCGAGGTTCCGAACAGCAGCCGGCTCAACAGCTCGTCCTCGGGAAGCGCGGGCGTGCTGGCGAAGGCGATCTCCGGCTTCTGCCCGCGGCCGGTGACGCGGATGACGGCGTTGAGGCCCTGGAGGCCGCCCTCGGCGACGATGTCGAGCAGCGGGTTGATCGGCGTCTCGCCGAGGAAGCGGATGGTGCCGCGCTCGAGCCGGAAGCGGCGGCCGGCGAATTCGTAATTGCCGCGGATGAGCTCGGCGCGGCCGGTGATGCGCGGCTGGGTGACGGTGCCGCCGAGCTTGAGGTCGGCGCCCCATTCGCTGTCCATGCCGAGCCCGGTCACCGCCAGCCGGTTGTCGCCGGCCACGGCCAGGTCGAGCCGCCACGGATCGCTGCCCCGCGGCTCGGGGACGTCGTCCGGCAGGTTGAGCTCGCGCACCTTGAGCCGCGGCACCTGCGCGGCCGCGGTCGCGCTGCCCAGCCTGAAGCTGCCGCTGACCAGCTCGAGATTGCCCGAGATCAGGCCGCCCGAACCATCCGACCGGATCGCCAGCGGCCCGGTCACCTGCGCCTTGATGTCGTCGCGGTCGATGATCTGCGCCGCCTGGGTCTGGAGCGCGAGATCGATCCCGAAGCCGCGCGAGGCGGACAGGTCGAACGCGCCGCGGCCGGACACGCGGCCGTCCTTCTTGGTGGTGCCGGTGAAGCTGTCGACCACCAGCCGCGACCCGCCGAACCGGCCCGCCGCGCGGATATTCTCGATCACCGTGCCGGTGACCGCGCTTTCCAGCCGCGCCTTTTCGGTGCGGACCGAGCCGCGTATCTGCGGATCGTTCAAGGTGCCGCGGGCATCGGCGCCGACCGCGATCGGGCCGCTGAGGTCGAGCAATTCGAGCCCAGTCAGCCGCCACAAAGTGTCGGCCGGCCCATTATAGCGCAGCTGCGCCAGCAGCGGCGCCCGCGCCAGCCGGTCGAGGAGGTCGCCGCCGCCGCCGATCGGCGCGATCCGCGCCTGCGCCCGGCCGATCGTCCGCCCCTCGCTCGCCGCCACCGCGCGCATCGCCGCATTGCCGCCGGCCAGCCTGGCGACCAGGCCGATATCGACCGGCCGCGACGACAGCACCAGCCCGGCTCGGGTGAGGCCGCGGATCCGCAAATTGGCCGCGCCGCTCGGCTGGCCGCCGCCGATCGGGGCGCGGTAGCTGACGCTTCCCGAGGCGATGCCGCCCAGGCCGAGCCGCGGCCAGCCGATGTCGAGCACGGTCAGCGGCATGCCCTTCACTTGCGCGTCGAGGTCGGTCCGGTCGGGGCCGAACAGGCCGGCGACCGTGGCGCTGCCGCCGGCGAAGCTGAGCGAGGTCGGCGCCAGCCGCCAGTCCCCGCCCACCTTGGTCAATTGCGCCGGCTGCGCGAGCCGGATCGGCCGCCGGTCGACCGTGCCTTCGCCGGTGAGCCTGATCCGCCCCGGCGCCAGATCGGCGAGCGTGCGGAACACGAAGTCGCGGCCGCGGCGGCCGGCGATGTCGGCCCGGATCCGGCCGACGCCGCCGCGCAGGCTCGCCTGGGCGCTAAGGTTGGCGATCGACAGCGGCCCGCGGCTGAGGCCGCGCGCAGTGAGCGTGCCCTCGACCGAGGTGGCGCCCGGATTGAGCAGGATCACGCCGTCCAATTTGCCGCGCCTGATGGTGATCGGGGGCGGGCCGGCGAAGCGGGCATTGTCGGCTTCGAGATGGGCTTCGATCCGCTGGACGCTGCCGACCGGGTTGAACAGCAGCCGCCCGCCGAGGCCGCCGCCGGCGACGTCGAGCCGCCCTGTGAAGCCGCCCGGATCGGCGCGGAGCAGGCCCGAGCCATGGGTGCCGGAGACGTCCAGCGCCGCGACCTGGATCAGGGTCGGCCGGCCCTTCGGCAGCAGGATTGCGCCGCGTGACGTGAACGGCCCCAGGTGCGATTGCCCGTCGGCGCGGTAGGCGAAGCCCTCGGCGGTCGGGTCGAGGTCGAGCAGCACGTCCGCGAGGCCCATCGCCTGGTTCGGCCGCGGCAGCCGGATCGCCAGCCTGGGCCGCTCGATGCGCCCGTCGAGGGTCATCGCGAACGCTCCATAGTCGCTTTGGCTGCCGGATCCTTCGAAGTAGAAGGTGCCGTCGCGGCGCCGGAAGCCGTTGCCGGCGATGCGGATCGACGGCGCGACCAGCCGCAAGTTGCGGAAATGGAGGATCTTGTCGGGACCGCGCACCAGCTCGGTCTCGATCTGCGGCAGCCCGCCGGCAAGGTTGGCGAGGAAGCGGTTGTCGAACCGCCGCAGCCAGGCCCGGCCGGTGCCGGTCACGACCGTGCCGCGCCCGCCCGGTCCCTCGACGACCTTGAGGTCGCTGGTCACGTCGACGATGCCGAGCCCCGGGATCAGGTAGCGGGCCATCCCCCCCGAGACGATCACATGGTAGGTGCCGCCCTCCCTCAAGTCGACGAACAGGCTGAGCCTGCCCTTCAATTTGTCCGAGGTCAGCACCATGGCGTCGCCGGTCAGGCGCTGGCTGGTGACTTTGAGCACCCCCTCGACGCGCAGGTTGGCGAGGATGCCGCCGGCGACGTCGCCGACCCCGGTCACCCGCCGCGCGGTCACCAGCACCGGCACGCTCACCGGCTCGCGCGACAGCCGGCCGCGGCCCTGGACGCGGACTTCGTCGAAGCCGGTGTCGTCGAACGCGACGTGCGGCGAGGTGATGCGATAGGCGAAGGCGGCGCGGCGGAACGGCCCGTCCAGCAAGGCGGTCAGCCGCACCTTCTGCCCGGTCATGTTAGGGAACAGGGCCGCCGGCCGCAGCAGGTCGGCGCCGATCCGCACGTCGTCGAAGCTGCTGGCGGCGAGGTCGATCGCGCCTTTGGCCTCGGCCTTGAGCGCGGACGAGCGCAGCGACAGGCTGCCGTCGAGCCGCCGGTCGGCCAGCGTCGCGCGCGCGTTGAGCAGCACCCGCGGCGCCGTCAGCCGTTGCTGCTTGCCCTTGAGGAACTGCGACGGCATCAGCGATCCCGACAGGCTGTAGCGGCCGCCGTCCGCCCGCACCGCCAGATCGGCCGTGCGGCGCCCCGACAGGTTGAGCCGCGCCGTCCCCGCCCATGCGCTCCAGCGCCCGTCGCCTTTGACCTCGAGCTGGATCGGCCGCCTGGTGCCGGCGATCGCTCCGGCGACGCTGTTCGCCGGCGCGTTCAGCCGCACGTCGATGTCGAAATGGTCCCGATCGGGCTCGGCGTCGATCAGGAAGGCGAGCTCGTCGCCGCCGCCCCGCACCTTCGCCTTGACGTCGACCAGCGCCCGGCCCTTGCGGATGTCGACGCTGCCGGCGAGGCTTGCCACCCGCCGCTCGCCGGTCACGCCTTTCTCGAAGCGGAGCTGCGCCACCTGCAGCCGCCCGATCCTGATGTCGAAGTCGGGCAGGATCGGCTGCGGCTCGCGGCTCGGCCGAAGCCGGGGCAGCCGGTGGACGATGACCAGCCCGGATTCGAGCTCGTCGATCAGCAGCCGGTCGGTCAGCCAGGCGAGCGGCTGCCAGTCGACATCGATGCGCGGGGATTCCGCGAAGAGCCCGTCGGGGTCGTAGAGCCGCACGTCGCGCAGCCGGGTCTCGCCCCACACCGATCCCTCGATCCGGCCGATCCGGATGTCGAGCCCCGATTCCGGGGTCAGAGCGGCGATCTGGTCGGCGATCCAGCGATGCCCGGCGTCGGTGTCGAGGAAGGCGATCAGCGCCGCCGCCGCGATCGCGGCAGCGACCAGCAGCCCGACCAGCAGCTTGGCGAGGCGCGACCACCAGCGGCTGCGGCGGGGGACCGGGGCCTCCTCCTCAATGCCTTCCGGCACGTCCTCGAAAGCGCGGTCGGCCATCAGAAGGCCTGGCCCAGCGACACGTAGACGGCGAGCCTCGGATCGCCGGAGCGCGGGTTGATCGGGGTGCCGAGGTCGACCCGGATCGGGCCGAAGCTGGTATGGTAGCGAACCCCGATGCCGGCGCCGAAGCGAAGGTCGTCGAGCCGCGGCGTCGAGGAATCGTAGACGTTGCCGGCATCGATGAACGGCACGATGCCGAGGCTGTCGCCGAACGCCTTGACCCGCACCCGCGCCTCGAGCGCGAACTCGGCGAGGCTTCGCCCGCCGATCGGATCGTCGAACACCGGGTCGTGCTCGCCCAGCTCCTGGAAGCCGTAGCCGCGCACCGAGCCGCCGCCGCCGGCATAGAAGCGGCGCGACGGCGCGATCCGGTCGCGCTCGGCGCCGACGATGGTGCCGAGCCGCGCGCGGCCGGCGATCACTACCCGCTCCGACACGCGCTGGTAGAAGCTGCCGTCGAGTTGCGCCTTGCCGTAGAAGAAGCTGCCGTCCTGGAGCGAGGCTTCCGGCGACAGCCGTCCCGCGAGCCGGAACCCCTCGGTGGGGTCGAGCAGATCGTCCGATCCGTCGTAGGAAAGCGTCGCCGGCAGCGCGCCGATGAAGAAGGTTCGCCGCCGGGTCATGCCGCTGTCGAGGTCGACGTCGCGCTCGTCGGTCGCGATCAGCTCGGCTCCGATCGACCAGGTCCAGGTCTTCTGCCAGATGATGTTGGTCTGCCGCTCGATCCCGCCGCCGACCAGCACCGTCTTCGCGTCATAGGCATCGCGGTCGATATGGCTGGCGGAGACCTGCGCGGTCAGCACCTGGTCGCGCTCGCGGAAATTGCTCCGCCGCAGCGTCGCGGCCGCCAGCTGCTCGCGGGTGCCGAGCACGCCGCGGATGGTCACCGCGCCTTCCGGCCTGATCAGATTTCGGTGCTGCCAGCTCGCCTCGAGCCGCAGCCCCTCGCCGGTCCCGTAACCGGCCGCGCCCGCGATGGTCCGCATCGGCGCCGGCTCCAGCGCGACCGCGATATCGACCGTCTTGCTGCCCGATCGGTCGACCGGACGGATCGCGACCGTCGAGACCAGGCCGGTGGCGACCAGCGCGCGGCGCAGGTCTTCGAGCAACGGGGCCTCGAACCTGTCGCCGGGCTCGAATCGGGCGATCTCCTCGATATGCTCGGCGTCGAACAGGGGCTTGCCTTCGACGATGACGCGCCCGAACTCGCGGCTCCCCTTCGGCTCGACCGGCAGCACGAGCGTCGCCGTGCGGCTTTCATGATCCACTGCTATGTCGAGCGTGCCGACGTCGGCGAATGCATAGCCGCGCCTGCCGAGCTCGACCCGCAGCGCCGCCTCGCCCGCGGTAACCTCGGCGGCATTGACCGCCTCGCCCGCGGCGATGCCGAACGCCTCGCGCAGCGCGGCCGCATCGGCGCCGGCGCTCTCGATCCCCGGCAGCCGCACGTCGGCGAACCGATATTGCGCGCCGGGCTGCGCCTCGAGCGTGACCAGCATCCCGCCCGCCGCTCCGGCCGGCTCGACCTCGGTGCTGACCAGCGCGTCATAATAGCCGTAGGCGCGCAGCAATTCGGCCAGCAGGTCGGCATCTTCACGTGCGCGGCGGTCGATCTGCGCCGCATTGGCAGGATCCTTGCGGTTTGCCTCGAGGGTGGAGAGCTCGTCGAACTGCGCCAGCAGCCCCGCGGCCTCGATGCCGTCGAGCCCGCTGATCCTGACGCGGTAGCTGCGCTCGGTCGCGGCATCCGCGACATTCGTGTCCGGAGCGTCGGCAATCTGCTCGTCCGGCGCCGTCTCCATCTCCGGCCATTCGACGCCCAGGTCGGGCATCGGGTCGAGCGGAGCGGACGGGTCGAGCGGCGCGTTCAGCTCGTCGAAGGCGCCCGCATCCTGCGCCTGCGCCTTCACCTGGCCAAAGAAAAGGACGGCGACAGCCAAAGCGGCCGCCACACGCCGCCCCGCTGCGACTTGTAACATGGCGCGAATCTAGCGGGCGGAGCTGTACCGCGCCAGAACAGACTTGCTCCCCTCTCCCGTCCCCGCGTGGAAGGGGTCGGGCGGCCGGGCACGTCATCCCGGCGCCGGCCCCGAGCTCGCTTCCTGATCCAAGCGCGAGCCAACCCCCTTCGGGCGAGCATGCCCGCCGCCGAGCGGGGCCTAATGGACGGTGCCGGTCACGTCCTCGAGCGAGAGCATGTCGATCGCGCGCTCCACCTGGCGCCAGTGGCAGAAATGGACGACGTTGCCGAGCGAGCGGCTGCGGTCGGCCCGGCTGGCCGCCTCGAGCCGCGCGAACTCGCCGAAGCGCGCGATCAGATCGGTCGCCTCGGTCACCGCGGCACGATCGCCCACATGAACATGGTTTTGCAAGATCCCGCCCCGCTCGTTCCTTCTCCGGGCTTCGGGACATAGCTCGGCCGGGGTTTCGAAATGCCGCATCGCCATCCTCAACGGCCCGTTCACCCCCTTTGCCCGGGCTGGAACTTGGCTGGCCTTGCTGTCATGGCACCGCCATGAGCGAGCAGGGCACTCCCCGCGCCGGCGGCTTCATCCTCGCCGCAGCCATCATCGCCGGCGGCGTCGGCGGCACCGTGTCCGGACAGATCAGCGCCGGCATCCTGATCGGGCTGGCGGCCGGGGTGGTGCTGGCGCTGATGGTGTGGCGCAAGGACCGCCGCTAGCGGCTTTGCGGCCGGTCCAGACCACCCTCCCCACAACTGAGACCCGCGGCCCCGGAGTGGCTGATCCCCGCGAGCGCGGGGAACCGTCCACGTTCGCACCAAAGTGGTAGGAATTTTCCTAGACAAGTAGGAAACATCCTAGGAGAAGAACGTATCAAGAACAATGATGATTCGGGAGCCCCGGACGTGGATTTGCTACCGCGCATCGAACGCTACCTGCGGCGCAGCGGCATGTCCGCGGCTACTTTCGGGCGCGAGGCGATGGGGGATCCGCGCTTCGTCCGCGACCTGAGGAACGGCCGCGAGCCCCGGGCCGCCACCGCCGCCCGGGTGTCCGCCTACATCGACTCGCGCAAAACCGAGGAAGACCGTCGATGCATCCCCTGATCAACGACGCGACGACGGCATTTTTGAGGGCGCTTGGCGTCAACTTTGTCAACTTCGGCAACCTCGAGCCAGTCTGCTTCGAAGAAATCCGGAGCCGCAGCTGGGCCAGCGCGACCTTCGCCGGGGCTCGCCACGAAGTGGCGCTCCGGATTGAGGGCGACGGGGCGAACGAGGCCGCCGATGCCTTCCTGCGCAACTTGCGCGTCGCCGAGTTCGAGCTGCGCGGCCATATCCTGGCCGACATCGCCCTGGTCGCCGAGGAGCGTCTGACCAGCGCGGACGGCGCGCCCCAGGTGCGGATCAGGATCGAGGCGCTCACCGTGGAGGACGGCTGAGCTCAGCGCCCGCGGCGGGTGAGCCTCTGCAGGCCGTCCAGCGCGCTGCGCAGACGGCCGTCGATCGGGTTGTCGAGCTCCAGCGGCTCTTCGTCCGGCTGGGAAGGCCCGGCCTGCTGACGGCGGATCAGCCCGAGCTCGAGCCGCTGCATCAGATTGGAAATGCTGGGCGGCTCCGGTTCGGCCGGGGCAAAACGCGGCATTGTCTCCGCCGCTTCCGGAGCATCGTCCGGCGCGAACGGCACCGGCTCGAAATCCTCGTCCATGAAACCCGTCTCGTCCGGTTGGTACCGAGGCTCCGGCTCCGGCTCCGGCTCGGGCTCAGGTTCGGGCTCATGTTCGGGCTCCGGGTCGATCCGGTCCCACTC
>DASZDE010000106.1:0-25770 GCA_035942355.1 Allosphingosinicella sp.
GATCGTGGGAGCAACGAAACCGCCGGTGTCGCTGGTGTTGACCACGAATGCCGCGCCGACAGCGCCACCATCCGCGTCCACGCGCTGCGCCTTCACCTGTTCGTCGAAATTGAGGGAGCCTTTGCCGTCATACTCGAACAAAGTTTCCGTCCACGCCACCACATAGCCATCATCGCCATTGGCCGCGATGGTGGGATTATTGCTCCTGAGCGAACGGTAATCATCCTCACCCTCGCCGGATCCATCCGGGACACCGTGCTGCACGCGGAGCCCAGCCGTGCCTTCGGCGTCAAATTTGATCGAGGCGATCTGCCAGTTCGCTTTGAAAGCGACCGCGAAGCCGCCATCGTTAAGCGAAGCAAGATCGACGACGCCCGACACTCCGGTGGCGACGTCGAGCGGCAGGCCGAGCGGCTGCAGAGTGTCGGTGAGGAACTGGACCTTGAGCACGAGGTCTTCGGCGAAGGCGGCGACCACTCGGCCGTCGGCGAGCGTGGTGAGGGATACCGCTAGGCCCATAGTGAGGTCGCGCACGTCGGTGGTTGGCTGGCCGGCCGCGCTGAACGCCTGGGTGAGGCCGCCCTGCCAACTGGCGATGAAGCCGCCGTTCGAGGTGGCGGTGACGCCGGAGAGGTAGGCGCCCTCAGCAATGGCCAGTCGGGAGCCTTCGAGTTGACCTTCCGCATCGAGGAACTGGGCATAAACCCGGCTTGGTTCGCTGGGATCATCGGCGATCGACCAGACGAGCACATGCCGCCCATCACTGAGCTCGATCGTCTGCGGCGCGGCCAGGCTGGCTCCGGACCCGCTTGCGGTGCTGCGGGCGGAATTATCGACTTCCTCGAGCGGTCCGCTCGGGAAGAACGTCATCGCCATCCGGGGGACTCCTGTTGGGGCTGCTGGGGCCGGTAGCCCGGCAGCAAGGCTTGTAAACCCAGTGGTTTAGAGTAGCAATCTCGAATGCCCTCATCGTCGCCGCGCCCGATCGTACTCGCACCGTTGCGGCCATGAGGCAGCCCGCCCCTTCCCTGCCTCCCTTCGCCGGGATAAAAGCAACCAACCGGTAACGGCTGCATTGAGGGAAGTCCGGCAGCAGTTCAGGAGGAAGGGATGGCTGAACGCCGCACCCCGGACGAGCGTGGGGCCGAGGGCCGAGCGGAATCCTCCGACGGTAGCGAGGCCGAATTCGTGGCGGGCGGCTCGCAATGGCATCCAATGACGGCGGCGGCGCTGGTCGGCGGGGCTATCGCTGCGACCGCGGGCGCTTATCTCGGCACGCGCGCCCTGGCCCGGCGCAACGCGTCGGCGGACGGCCGCAAGCTCAATTCGGTGATGGCCACCGCGATCACTGCGTGTGACCTTGCGGGCAAGCAGAGTACCGCGGAAACCGAGCCGCCGGTGGCAAAGGAGCCGACCGTGCCCAGCGAACCAAAAGTTTAGCGGCGGCCTATTTCGCAGCTTCGAGCGGCCGCAGCACGTCCGTGGCGAAGCTCTCCGCCTGCTGCGCGAACGCAAGCAGATTGACCGCAAGATTGCCGCGAACCACACCATAGTCCGCGATCAGATAACGCTGCAACGACGGCCCGCCGTCAGCCGCCACGAAGGCCTTGGCCAGCGAAAAGCGTTGGTTGAAGCGCTCGATCGCTTCGCCCGTCGCAGCGCGTGGAGAATTGGCGATCGGCCGCCAATGGGATTGGAGGCTAAGCGCCTTGCAGTCGGTCCCGGCGCTGTTGCACGAGCCGAACACCAGTACCGCGGTGCGGTTGTTGGCGAACTGGACGTGCAGCACCGGCTTGGCCGGCGCGGTTCCCGCCCGCCGATGGCGCGCGCCGATCTGCGCAAGCACCGGCTCGACCGTCGCATAGCTGAAGGTCGGCAGGAGCTGCCTGTTCTCCGGCGCCGCCGGGTTGAAGCGCGGCGGCGGCGCGGCGGGCGCGGCGGCGGCGCTCGTGGCGGCGAGCGCCAGGAGATCTATGATGGCCGCTTTCACCGCGGGTTTACGAGGCGGTCGTGCCGCCCGGCGCCGACCAGCCGCATTGCCGCCCCCTGTTCTGCTGCTCGAGCCACGTCGACAAGGGCCGGAAATATTCGATCAGCGCCGCGCCGGACATCTCCCGGCTGCCCGTGAACGCCTGGAGCGCATCGGGCCAGGGCTTGGATGCACCCATTTCGAGCATGGCGTTCAGACGGCGCCCGACCTCCTTGTTGCCGTAGAAAGAGCAGCGGTGGAGCGGCCCCTTCCAGCCGGCCTGGTCGCAGGCGGCCTTGTAAAATTGGAACTGGAGGATCCGGGCGAGGAAGTAGCGCGTATAGGGCGTGTTGCCCGGGATGTGGTACTTGCCGCCCGGGTCGAACTGCGCCTCGGTCCGTGCCACCGGCGGGACGATGCCCTGATATTGCAGGCGAAGGTCGTTCCAGCCCTTGTTGTAGCCGGCCGCGGGGATGCTGCCGTTGAACACCCCCCAGCGCCATTTGTCGACCAGCAGGCCGAACGGCAGGAAAGCGACCTTGTCCATCGCCTGGCGGAGGAGCAGGCCGATATCCTTGTCGGCGGACGGCACCTTGGCTTTGTCGAGCAGGCCGATCTGGACCAGATATTCGGGGGTGATGGAGAGGGCGACGGTGTCGCCGATCGCCTCGTGGAAGCCGTCATTGGCCCCGTTCAGGTACAGGAACGACTGCTTGTTGTACGCGCGCTGGTAGTAATTGTGCCCGAGCTCGTGGTGGACGGTGACGAAATCGTCGGCATTGACCTTGGTGCACATCTTGATGCGCAGATCCTCGACATTGTCGATGTCCCAGGCGGAGGCGTGGCAGACTACCTCGCGGTCGGCCGGCTTGACGATCATCGAGCGCTCCCAGAAGGTCTTGGGAAGCGGCGCGAAGCCCAGCGAGCTGAAGAAGCCCTCGCCGGTCCTGACGATCTTCACCGGGTCGTATTTCCTGGCGACGAGCAGCTCGGTGGTGTCGTAGCCGATGTCGCCGGCCCCGGCGGGCGCGACCACGTCGTAGATATTCCCCCATTCCTGCGCCCACATGTTGCCGAGCAGGTCGGCCCGGATCGGGCCGCTCTCCGGCTGCACCTGGTCGCCATATTTCTCGTTCAGTTTGGCGCGGGTATAGCAGTGGAGCTGGTCGTAGAGCGGCTTCACCTGCAGCCAAAGCTTGTCCGTCAGGGCGGCGAACTCGTCGGCGGGCATGTCATAGCCCGACCGCCACATCGCGCCGACATCCTTGTAGCCGAGCTCGCGGGCGCCCTGGTTGGCGATATCGACCAGCCTTTGATAATCCTTGCGCATCGGCGTGCCGACATTGGTGTGCCAGCTCGTCCACATCTCCTTGAGCTCGGCCGGGTTGCGGTTGGTGCCCATCGCTTCTTCGATGTCGCTGCCGCTGATCGGCTTGCCCTTGAGCGTGCCCTTGCCCTTGCCGTAGGTCGAGTTGAGGCGGGTGGCGATCTCGTTGAGTTCGGCGGCGGCGCCGGGGGTGGTCGGCGCCGGCAGCACGATGCCGCCGCGCAATATGTCGAGCTTGCGCTTGGTGTCGTAGCTCAGCCCCCTGACATTGGCATAGCGGGCGGCCTCGTTGGCCAGCCGAACCGACATTTCGGTGCCGATCGTGCCGAAGTGGGCGGCGAGCGCGTCGGTATCGTCGGTGATGTAGGTGTTGTTCACCCATTGCGCGCGGGCATTGGTGACCGAGAAATCCGCGAGCTCCTTTTCGGCGCGGGCGACGAAAGCGTCGGCCTCGGCCGCGGTCGCGGCCCCGGCGGCCCGACCGGTCGCCGGAGCTTCGGTGGCGGTCCTGCGTGGCGGGTTTGCCTGGCTCGCGCTTTGGGCGAAGGAGGAGCCGCCCGCCGCGAGCAGGGTCGCGAGGGCGAGCGCGGAGACGGTAGCTTTCATGGCAAGCATCCTCGGTTTGTGGCTCGGCGGCTGCTCTATCGCCTCCGTGCGCGAACGCAAGCCGGTCAGGCAGCGAGGAAATCGGCGATGGCGCGGCCGAGCTCGGGCCGGGTGACCGAGCTCATGTGCGTGCCGGGCACCTCGACGAAGCGGGCCCCGGGAATGGCCGCGGCGAGCGCTTCGGCCGAGCCATTGTCCTGGTCCTCGCTGCCGCACAGGACGAGCGTCGGCACGCCGACCGCCGCGAGCTTGCCGGCCTCGATATCGGTGGGGCTGGCGAGCAGCAGCCGTGCCGCCGCCGCGTCGATCTTCATCGTCTTCATGAACTGGACCGCGAGCCAGTGGCGGTCGCCGTGGCTGACTTCGCGCCGCCGGTCGATCGACTCGATGAAGAAATCACGGCGGCGGGTCCAGCCGGTGAGCCCCTCGAGTCCCATGCCCGCGAGGACGGCGCGGCGCGGACTCGCGCCGCGGATTAGCATCGAGGCGACGGTGCGCGCGCCGAGCGAAAACCCTCCGAGGTCGAAATCGCGCAGGTCCAGATGAGCGACCAAGGCCTCGGCATCCCGGACCAGCACGTCGGGCGGATAAAGGGACGGATCATGCGGCGCGGCGCTCGCGCCATGGGCACGCAGATCGGGCATGATCACCCGGAAGCCGCGGCCGGCGATCTCGGCCGCATGGCCGAACTTGATCCAGTTCGTGTGGGCATTGGAAAACAGGCCGTGGAGCAGGACGACCGGCCTCCCCTGGCCCAGCTCGAACCAAACCAGCTCGACGCCATCGAACGAGGTGAAGCTTTCCCGACGGGGGCTAGTCGGGGAGCTTGCCAACTTTTTCCATCCAGCGGTCGACCAAGGGCTGATAGTCCGTGGTGCGATATTCCGGCAGGCCGTCGGTGTTGATCCAGGCGCGGTGCAGGCTCTCCGCGCCGAAATGATGGGTGGGGCGGAAACGCGACGGATCGTCGAAAGAGCCGATTGTCAGGTCCATATTCTCGCTATCCGGGAAGGCGAAGCCGAGCGAGGTACCGCATTCCCGGCAATAGGGCCGGTGGGCGATCGGCGAGGAGACGTAATAATCCGGCTCGCGCTCCCAGGCCACGTCAGCCTTCTTCATGTTTTTGAAGGCGATCGAGATGCTGCCCGTGGCGCGCTGGCACATTCGGCAATGGCACAGATAGGCCTCGTCATTCTCGACGCGTGCCGTGTAGCGTATCCGCCCGCACGCGCAGCCGCCGGTCATGCTGTCGGCCATCGATGCTTCCTTTCGGCGTCCTGCCAGTGCAGGCTGCTATCCCCATATCCTCGCTGGGCCCCATCGCTGGGGTGACGGTGGCGGTCAAGCCGCCTTCTTCAGATGCTTCCTGCCGAGCAGCTCGGCGATCTGGACGGCGTTGAGCGCCGCGCCCTTCCTGAGATTATCGGAGACGCACCACAGGCTGAGGCCGTTGTCGACCGTCGGGTCCTCGCGGACGCGGCTGACATAGGTCGCATATTCGCCGACGCATTCGACCGGCGTGACGTAACCGCCGTCCTCGCGCTTGTCGAC
The DNA here is from genome assembly GCA_035942355.1 of Allosphingosinicella sp. GTDB lineage: Bacteria > Pseudomonadota > Alphaproteobacteria > Sphingomonadales > Sphingomonadaceae > Allosphingosinicella. The sequence continues at coordinate 5,454 of DASZDE010000106.1, forward strand.
GAGCATCACGCCGGGCGCTTCGCGCAGGACGCGCTGCGCATCCCTGGCGGAGATTTCCTTCTCGAACTCAACGTTGATTGCTTCCGAATGGCCGACGAACACCGGGACGCGGACGCAGGTGGCGCTCACCCTGATCTTCGGATCGAGGATCTTCTTGGTCTCGACCACCATCTTCCACTCCTCCGTGGTCGAGCCGTCGTCGAGGAAATCGCCGGCATGCGGAATGACGTTGAAGGCGATCTGCTTGGTGAACTTCACCGGCGCGTTGGCTTGGCCGACGAAAATGTTGCGGCTCTGCTCGAACAGCTCGTCCATGCCGGCCTTGCCGGCGCCGGAGACCGACTGGTAGGTCGCGACCACCACCCGCCTGATCGTCGCGAGATCGTGCAGCGGCTTCAGCGCCACCACCATCTGGGCAGTCGAACAATTGGGATTGGCGATGATGTTCTTGCGCCGGTAACCGTCGATCGCGTGGGCGTTCACCTCGGGCACGATCAGCGGCACGTCCGGATCCATGCGATAGAGCGAGCTGTTGTCGATGACGGTGCAGCCGGCCGCGGCGGCCCTGGGCGCATAGGCTTCGGAGACCGCGGAGCCGGCGGCGAACAAGGCCATGTCCCAGCCGGCGAAGTCGAAATGCTCGATATTGCTGACCTTGAGGGTCCGGCCGCCCTCCCCGAAGTCGATTTGATCGCCGGTCGAGCGGGCCGAGGCGACCGCCGCCACCTCGTCGGCCGGGAATTCGCGCTCGGCCAGGATGTTGAGCATCTCGCGCCCGACATTGCCGGTGGCGCCGACCACCACCACCCGATAACCCATGCCGCTTCTCCACCTTGCCAGGCGTTGATCTAGTGCGCCGCGGCACCTTATCCAAGGCGGAAGTGCCGGGGGGATAAAGCGTCTCGCGGCGCCTGCAACGCTCTGTTATAGGGGCCGAAGGCGGCCTCCGGCCTGCCCTGCAAGACCGGACCGCCCGCTCTGAAGAGGAGTCGTAGATGGCTGTCGCTCACCCTGTTGCCGCTGTTCCCGCCCCGTCGCCTGTGCCCGTACGGAAGATCACCCGAGACGATCTGAGGATCTCGCTCAAGGACGGTTGGACCGACTTCATGGAAATGCGGGGCGACCTCATCTTCCTCGGCCTGCTCTACCCGCTGATCGGCATCGTCGCCGCCGCCGTCACCCTCGGAGGCACGCTGCTGCCGCTATTCTTCCCGATCGCCGCCGGGCTCTCGCTGGTGGGACCGATCGTGGCGATCGGCTTTTACGAGCTGGCACGGCGCCGCGAGGACGGCCTGGAATCGGACTGGTCGCATTTCTTCGACGTGCGCAAGCGCCCGTCGGCCGACGGCATCAGCGCCGTCGCCGCCCTGCTGATCACCGTCTTCGCCTTGTGGCTCGCGACCGCGGCCGTGCTCTACGTCGCCCTGTGGGGAATGTACGTGCCGGATTCGATTGGCGCTTTCCTCAATCGCCTGTTCACCACGCCGCAGGGATGGACGTTGATAGTGGTCGGCAATCTCCTGGGCCTTGGCTTTGCCATTATCGTGCTTGCCACCAGCGTGGTTTCGCTGCCGATGCTGGTCGACTGCGAGATCGAGGCGAGAACCGCGATCGACACTTCGATCGCGGCGTTCCGGCTGAACAGCTGGCTGATGCTGCGCTGGGGCATGATCATCGCCGCGCTGCTCGTGCTCGGATCGATCCCGTTGTTCATCGGGCTCGCCGTGGTGCTGCCATGGCTCGGCTATTCGACGTGGCACCTTTACACCCGGCTGGTGGATCGCGACGCCTTTCCGCACTGCACGGACTAGGCAGCCAACGGAAAAAGGGCGGCCCGCAGGACCGCCCTGTCGCCTCCTCGTCCTCGGCGAAGCTCAGCCCTCGGCGGTCTCGGTTTCCGGAGTGGCCGTCGCGGCCACCGGCTTGTCGCCGCGCGTGTCGCGGCGCTCGGCGATCCGCGCCGCCTTGCCGGTGCGGCCGCGCAGATAATAGAGCTTGGCGCGGCGGACGGCCCCGCGGCGGACGACCTCGATCGAGTCGATGTTCGGCGAATAAAGCGGGAAGACGCGCTCGACGCCCTCGCCGAAGCTGATCTTGCGGACCGTGAAGCTCGAGCCGAGGCCCTTGTTGGCGCGAGCGATGCAGACGCCTTCGTAATTCTGGACGCGGGTGCGCTCGCCTTCGACGACCCGGACGCCGACCCGGACCGTGTCGCCAGGTCGGAATTCGGGGATCGACTTGGTCGACTTGAACTGCTCGATGGCCTCGGCCTCGAGCGTCTGGATGAGGTTCATTGCTTCCAACCTTCGTCTTCGCGCCGCGCGCCAGAGGGCGGTTGCCCAGGTGCGTCCCCATGACGCTCCATCAGGTCCGGCCGCCTTAGCCGTGTGTCTTCGACCGCCTTTGCCTTGCGCCAGGCGGCGATTTTCGCATGATCCCCCGACCGCAGCACCTCGGGGATCTTGCGCCCTTCCCATTCATAGGGGCGGGTATAATGAGGGTATTCGAGGAGCCCTGCTTCGAAGCTTTCCTCCTCACCGCTCGAAGCCGCGCCCATTACGCCGGGGAGTAGCCGAATGCAAGCGTCGAGGAGGACGAAAGCGGCGGTTTCCCCACCGGAAAGCACATAGTCGCCGACCGATACGGGCAGGATCGTCCGGGCCTCGAACAGCCGCTCGTCTATGCCCTCGAAGCGGGCACAGAGGATCGATACGCCGGGCCCGGCGGCAAGCTCGCGCACGAGCCTCTGAGTAAGCGGATCGCCTCTGGGGGTCATCGCCAGCATCGGCGCCTCGGGGCCGCGGGCCAGCACGTGATCCACGGCCGCCGCGAGGACATCAGCTCGCATCACCATCCCGGCCCCGCCTCCCGCCGGCGTGTCGTCCACCGACCGGTGCTTGTCAGTCGCGAAGCTGCGGATCTGGACCGCATCCAGCGACCAAAGGCCCTCGGCGAGCGCTCGCCCGGCGAGGCTATGGCCGAGCGGCCCAGGAAACATCTCCGGGTAGAGGGTAAGGATAGTGGCGCGGAAAGCCATGGCTAAGGCGAGGTGACGGCGAGCCGTAACGCCTGGATACCGGCTGGCCTGGTAGGGGCGAGCAGCAGCTGGCCGTCCAGCCGACCGCGTTCGCACCGCCAGCGGAAGGTTCCGGACAGGCCCCCCGTGGCGGAGATCGGCGAGACGGTGTCGCATGCGCCGACTTCCTGCTTGAGACGCGCGAATTCGGCCCGCCAGTTCTTGCGGGACCGGTCCATCAGGAAGTTCATCGCCAGCAATTCGCCGGCCGCCGCGGCGTCGCCTGTCCGGTACATCGCACCCGCGGCCCGATAGGCGGCGGCGAGCGCGGGGCTGACGGGTGTCGACCGCCCGGTCAGTGCCCCGGCCTGGTGCAGCGCCATCGCCGCGTCCCAGACCGCGCCGGAGCCGCCATTGTAGGTGCGGTTGGTGAATACGAACAGGCCGATATTGTGGTCCGGGAGCAGCAGCACGTGAGAGCCGTAGCCCGGATAGCCGCCGCCATGGCTGAGGGTGAGGCCGAGTTCGCAATCCTGCGCCACGATGAAGCCCATGCCGTAAGCCGCGGCGTGGCGGCAGGCGTCGGCGCCGGTCCGGCCGGCGCGGCGGCGCGACTGGACGAAGTTGGAGCCGTGGGCGAGCTCGCGCACGGTAGCGCGGCGCACCGGACCGGAATCCGGACCGTCGCGGGCGGGCCAAGCGGACAGCAGGAAAGCGACCCAACGGGCATAATCGCCGGCGCTGGTCTGGACGCCCCCCATCGCACCGAACACGCCGTGGGCCATGGTCGGCTCCTCGCTCCAGGCGTTGTTCTCCCAGCGATAGCCGATCGCGCGGCGCTCAAGCGGCCATTCGCGGACCTCGTAGCCGGTCGAGGCCATGCCGAGCGGAAGCTGGATGGTGCGGCGGATATAGGCGTCATACGGCATTCCCGCGACGTTGGTGACGATCCGGCCGAGCAGCGCATAGCCGAAGTTGGAATATTCGAACGCCGTGCCGGGGGCACGGGTGAACGGCACGCCGACGGTCAGCATGCGCGTGAACTCGGCCTCGCTCAGCGGTTGCTGCCGGTCGCCCCATGGGTCGTCGGTGACGAAGCCGGCAATGTGGTTGAGCAGGTCGCGGACGCGGATACGCGGCGAATCGGCGGTCGGATAGCGCCAGCCCCGCAGCTCCGGCACATAGGTTTCGGCGGGTGCGTCGAGCGACAGCTTGCCCTCATCGCGCAGCTTTAGGATGGCGAGCGCGGTGAACGCCTTCGACATCGAGGCGATCCGGAACAGGCTGTCGGGCGTCACCGGCCGCCTGACGTCGAGATCCTGGACGCCGAGCCCCCGCACATGGACCAGTCTCCCGTCGGCGACGATGCCGTAGACCAGGCCGGGCGCGTGCGAATCGAGCTGGAAGTCGGCGAAGAGGCGGTCGATCGCGGGCAGCGCCTCGGCGACCTTCGGCGGCACGGCCTGGGCACCCGCGAGACTCGGCAGCACCAGCAGCAAAGCGACCAGCAGCTTCGACAGGATCTTCATTGACGCTCCTCACCGTACCTTCGGGCAGAGCCTATCGCCGGGCGTGGCTCCGCGCCAGCGCTCCAATTGGCGGCCGTCTGGAACATAGCGCCGCATGCATCGCTGAGCGCGGATGGCTGAGATGGACTATGACTGCCTGGTAATCGGCGGCGGACCCGCCGGGCTGACCGCCGCTATCTACCTCACCCGCTATCATCTGGCGCTGAAGGTGGTCGATGCCGGCAAGAGCCGGGCGAGCTGGATCCCGTGCACCCACAATCATGCCGGCTTCCCCGGCGGCATTTCCGGCAAGGAGCTGCTTGACCGGATGCGTGAGCAGGCGCAGCTGTACGGCGCATCGATCGAGACGGCGCGGGTGACGCGGCTCGACCGGGTCGAGGGCGGCTTCCAGGCGGAATGGGGCTCGGGCTCGGTGACGGCAAGGACGGTGCTGCTCGCCACCGGAGTGACCAACCGGCGCCCGCCGATGGACGAGGATCTGCATGCCGAAGCGCTCGCCAGGGGCCTGATCCGCTATTGCCCGGTCTGCGATGGGTACGAGGTCACCGACAAGAAAGTCGGCGTGATCGGCGACGACAGCCACGGGGTTGCGGAGGCGATTTTCCTGAGGGGCTTTACCGAGGATATCACCCTGATCGCTCCGGACCGCGCGCATCGCCTCGGCGAGCAGGACTGGGACCAGCTTGACAGCTACGGCATCAAGACGGTGGACGGACCGTGCCACGCGGTCGCGATCGACAGCCGCCGGGTGATCGTCCAGACCGCCTCCGGCCCGGTCGGGTTCGACAGCGTCTATCCGGCGCTGGGATCGGACACCCATACCGAGCTCGCCGAACAAATCGGCGCCGACCTGTCGAGCGGAACCTGCTGCATCAAGGTCGACAACCACCAGCGGACGAGCGTACCCGGCGTCTATGCGGCGGGCGACGTGGTGATCGGGCTGGACCAGATCAGCCACGCCATGGGCGAGGGCGGAGTCGCCGCCACCACCATCCGCAACGACCTTGCCAAGCAAAAGCCAATCATTCGCGAGCTGCTGAAGGCCTCCTCGCCTAAGTGAGGAACAAGGGGTCGACCACCACCCGGTCGCCGTCCAAATCCGCGACCCCTGCGCGGAACGGAACCAGCCACCGTTTCCCGTCCGGCCGCTCGACCTCGAGGATGTCGCCTGCGCCGAAATTCTCGACCGAGGCCACCGCCCCAAGCTCCTCCCCGGCCGGATCGACGCAGCGAAGCCCAATCAGATCGGCATGATAATATTCGCCCTCTCCTAGCGGCGGCAGCGCCGACCGGGGCACGGTGACGAGGCTGCCGCGCAGCGCCTCGGCGGCGCTGCGGTCGCTTATCTCGGCGAAGCGGGCGACCGGCGCCGCGCCACCCGCTTTCACCGCCGTGAGCGTGAGCCGCCGCTCCCCCACCTGCACGGCGCTGTGGCGGCGCAGGCTCTCCGCACTCTCCGCAAACAGCTTCAGCCGGACCTCGCCGCCGACGCCGTGGGCACCGACGATCGCGGCGAGGGTGACGTGATCCGGCGGCAAGCTTATTCCGCCTTCTCCGCGCCTTCGGCCGGAGCGGCCTCATCGGCGCCTTCGGCGGGCTGATCGGTCGACTGGCCCTGATTGGGAGCTTCGTCGGCGGGCGCGGCCTCCTCCCCACCGCCCTCGGCGGCCGGCGCCTCCTCAGCCGCAACGGCGGCTTCGTCATCCTGAGCAGCCTCATCGGCGGCGGGCGCATCCGCAGACGGAGCGGCGGCATCCTCAGCCGGAGCGGTCTCGTCGACAGCGGGCGCGTCCTCTTCGGCTGCGGAAGCTTCCCCGGCCGGGGCGGCCTCATCAGCCGGTGCGGCTTCTTCGGCTGCCGGTGCGGCATCCTCGGCTACGGAAGCTTCCTCGGCTGGGGCGGCCTCTTCAGCCGGTGCGGCTTCTTCGGCTGCCGGTGCGACATCCTCGGCTACGGAAGCTTCCTCGGCCAGGGCGGCCTCTTCAGCCGGTGCGGCTTCTTCGGCTGCCGGCGCGGCATCCTCGGCTACGGAAGCTTCCTCGGACGGTGCGGCTTCTTCGGCTGCCGGCGCGGCATCCTCAGCAGCGGTAGCTTCGTCAGCCGGAGCGGCTTCCTCGGCAGCCGAAGGGGCCTCTTCCGCCCCCGGGGCTTGGTCGGCGGCAGCCTCCTCGACGGGAGCGTCTTCGGCCGGTGCGGCCGCCGCCGCCTCGGCGGCCTCGGCGGCCTCGGCCGCGCGAGTGGCACGCTCCTCGGCGCGCTCTTTCGCCTTTTCGCCAGGCTCGCCTTTCTTGGGGTTGCTGCGGGCCGCACGCTCGAGCAGCCCGGCGGCGTCGAGGAAACGGTGAACGCGGTCCGAGGGCTTGGCGCCCACCGACAGCCAATGCCGGGCCCGCTCGGCGTCCAGCTTCACCCGCTCGGCGCTGTCCTTGGGGAGCAACGGATTGTAGCTGCCGATCCGCTCGATGAACTTGCCGTCGCGGGCGTTGCGCGCGTCGGTGACGACGATCTTGTAATAAGGCCGCTTCTTCGCGCCGCCGCGAGCGAGCCTGATTGCTACTGCCATTTCTTCACTCCTTCTGAATTGACGTCACCCCGGCGGAGGCTGGGGTCCCGCAGAGAATTCTCGCCGGGTTGCCAGCCTTTGCCGGCATGACGGTGGGTTACGTCTATTTCTTCATGAACTTGTCGAAGCCGGGCGGGAGGTTGAACGGCTGCCCGCCGGGTCCGCCGGGAAGGCCCGGGAGACCGCCGGGCGGGGCGCCGCCAGGCAGGCCGCCCATGCCGCCGAGCATGCCGCCAAGGCCGCCGGCACCGCCGCCGAACAAGGCGCCCAGCTTGCCGAGGCCGCCCATCTTGCGGATCTTCTTCATCGCGCCCGCCATCTCCTGGTGCATCTTGAGGAGGCGATTCACCTCCTGCACCGTGGTGCCCGACCCCTTGGCGACGCGGATCTTGCGCTTGGCATTCAACAGCTCGGGCCTCGCCCGCTCCTTCGGCGTCATCGAGCCGATCATCGCGTCGAGGCGGACCAGGGTCTTCTCGTCGGCGGCGCTGACCGCGCCGGCCATCTTCTTCATGCCCGGCAACATCCCGGCGAGCGCCCCGAGCCCGCCCATGCGCTGCATCTGGATGAGCTGGCCGCGCAGGTCGTTGAGGTCGAACTGGCCCTTCGCCATCTTGCGGGCGAGCGCCTCGGCCTCCTCCATCTGGATGGTTTCGGACGCGCGCTCGACCAGGCTGACCACGTCGCCCATGCCGAGAATGCGGCCGGCGATCCGGCTCGGATGGAAGCCCTCCAGCGCATCGATCCCCTCGCCGACGCCGGCCAGCTTGATCGGCTTGCCGGTGACGGCGCGCATCGACAGCGCGGCGCCGCCGCGCGCGTCGCCGTCCAGCCGGGTGAGGACGATACCGGTCAGCTCGACCTGCCCGGAGAAGCTCCTGGCGACATTGACGGCGTCCTGGCCGGTGAGCGCGTCGACCACGAGCAGGATCTCATGGGGCCGCGCGGCCTCGGCGACCGCCTTCATCTCGTCCATCAGCGCCTGGTCGACGTGGAGCCGGCCCGCCGTGTCGAGAAGGAGCACGTCGAAGCCCTGCAGCCTGGCGGACTGCAGCGCCCGCCGGGCGATCTCGACCGGCTGCTGCCCGGGTACCACCGGCAGCGTGGCCACCTTGGCCTGGGTGCCGAGCACCGCAAGCTGCTCCTGTGCCGCCGGCCGGGCCACGTCGAGCGACGCCATCATCACCTTCTTGCGGCCCTTTTCGCTCAGGCGCTTGGCTATCTTGGCCGTCGTCGTCGTCTTGCCGGAGCCCTGGAGCCCGACCATCATCACCACTGCGGGCGGGGTGACGTCGATCTCAAGCTCCGAGGCATCGGAGCCGAGCATCTCGACCAGCGCGTCATGAACGATCTTGACGACCTGCTGGCCGGGCGTGATCGACTTCAGGACCTGCTGCCCGACCGCCTTCTCAGTGGCCCGGTCGACGAACTCGCGGACCACCGGAAGGGCTACGTCGGCCTCGAGCAAGGCGATCCTGACCTCGCGCATCGCGGCGCGGACATCCGCCTCGTTGAGCGCGCCGCGCCCGCGCAGGCGGTCGAAGACCCCGCTCAGACGATCGCTCAAGCTGTCGAACATGCCTTCTTCCCTTGCCGCAGCGGCCAAACGCAAAAGCGCCGGCGGGCGAAACTCGCCGGCCAGCGCGCGTCCTGGGACGCCTGATCATCACCTATTCGCCGAACAGGATGTGGGGCCGCATAGCCGGGGCATCAAGCCAGGGCAAGGCTCTGCTCTTAACGGCATCTTCACGCCCGTTCACCTACACCGAAAGCTGTGGCGGCCGCGGGGAATTGGCGACGGCAATGGCGAGTTTGTTCCGGAACGACAGGCCGCGCAGCGCATCGGCCGCTTACAGCGACCTCATCATCATCGGAATCGCGGTCTCGGCCCTGCTGGCGCTCGCCGCGGTCGGGAATCTGTATTTCGATTCGCTCCGCCAGCAGCTGGTCCGGCTCGGCGCCGACAACAGCAGCATCGTCATCGGCCTGCTCCTCCTCAACGTCGCGCTGAGCATCTACGGCTTCCGACGCTACACCGACCTGCGGCGCGAAGTGGTCGAGCGCACCGCCGCCGAGAAGCGCGCCCATTCGCTCGCCTCCACCGATCCCCTCACCGGCTTCCTCAACCGGCGCACCTTGGGTGAAGCGGTGGAAGCCCTGCTGGCCGGCGCCGACCAGCGCAAGCGCGCGGTGGCGATGCTGATCGTCGACCTCGACGGCTTCAAGACCATCAACGACGTCCACGGCCATCTCACCGGCGACACGCTCCTGCGCACGACCGCGGAAGTGATCGAGAAGGCCATGCCGGCGGGCGCGATCGGGGCGCGGCTCGGCGGCGACGAGTTCGCCGCGGCGTTCCTGTTCGATCCCGACAGGGCCGCCACCGTCGACGCCACGGCAAGCTATATCGTCGAACGGCTCGGCAAGCCGTTCGACCTCGGCGGCGTCCACGTCCATATCAGCGCCTCGGTCGGGATCGCCCGATCCGACCATGATTGCGGCACGGTCGACGCGCTGCTGCGCCGCGCCGACATCGCCATGTACGCCGCCAAGAAGAACGGCCGAGGCCGCCACATCTGGTTCGACGGCAGCATGGAGCGCGAGCTGCGCAAGCGGACGGCCACCGAGACCGGACTGCGCGGCGGCATCCCGCAGGGCGAGTTCGTGCCGTTTTTCGAGCAGCAGGTCGACCTCGTCTCCGGTAGCCTTCACGGCTTCGAGATGCTCGCGCGCTGGCAGCACCCGGAGCAGGGCATCGTCATGCCCGACGAGTTCATCAGCGTGGCCGAGGAATGCGGCCTGATCGGCGAGCTTTCCATGTCGGTGATGGCGCAGGCGTTCGAGGAGGCGCGCGCGTGGGACCCGTCGCTGAGCCTGTCGGTCAACATCTCGCCGTCGCAGCTCAAGGACCCATGGCTGGCGCAGAAGCTGGTCAAATTGCTCGTCGAGACGGGCTTCCCGGCCGAGCGGCTCGAGGTCGAAATCACCGAAAGTTCCCTGTTCGAAAATCTCGGCCTTGCCCAGTCGATCATCGGCAGCCTCAAGAACCAGGGCGTCCGCATCGCCCTCGATGATTTCGGCACCGGCTACTCGTCGCTCGCGCACCTTCGCGCGCTGCCGTTCGACCGGATCAAGATCGATCGCAGCTTCATCTCCTCGATCAACGACAATCCGGAGAGCGCGGCTATCGTCAACGCGATCACCCGCCTCGCCGAAAGCCTCCACCTGGCGGTGACGGCGGAGGGCATCGAGCATGAGCTGATCGAGGCGCGGCTGCGGTCGATCGGCAATTACAAGGGCCAGGGCTGGCTGTTCGGCAAGCCGATGCCGGCGGCCGAGGTGCAATCCATGCTGGCCGAGCGCGGCCTGCTGCCGATGCGTCCCCACGCCGAGCAGCCGCGGCGCCGCCTGAACAACCGCGACCGGGCCCGGCGCCGCCGCTAGCCCGACTCGGCGCCGCTACGGTGGACTTGGCGCCCGTCACTGCCTAGATCGCGGCCGATGGTGCGCCGCTTCCACAAAATGCACGGCCTCGGCAACGACTTCGTGATCTTCGACGCGCGCGAGACGCCGCTGGAGATGGACGGCGCGCGCGCCCGGGCCGTCGCCGACCGCACTACCGGCATCGGCTGCGACCAGCTGATCCTGCTCGAGCCGTCGGCGGTCGCCGATCTCAGGATGCGCATCTTCAACGCGGACGGGGGCGAGGTCGAAGCCTGCGGCAATGCCGCCCGCTGCGTTGCTCTCCTCGAAGGCGGCGAGCGGCGGATCGAGACCAAAGGCGGCACCATCTGCAGCTTTGCCAATGGCGCCTCCGCGACGATCGACATGGGCAAGCCGCGCTTCGGGTGGGAGGATATTCCGCTCGCTTATGCGATGGATACGCACCGGATGCCGGTCGGCTGGGATGAGCTGCGGGCGCCGTTCGCCGTCAATGTCGGCAATCCGCACCTGGTCTTCTTCGTCCCCGACGCTGCCGCCGTCCCGCTCGACCTGCTCGGGCCCGAGATCGAGCACGACCCTTTGTTCCCGCAGCGCATCAACGTGAACGTCGCGACCCTGCGCGAGCGGGAGATCGAGCTGTACGTCTGGGAACGCGGTGCCGGGCTCACTCGCGCCTGCGGCACCGGCGCCTGCGCGACCGCCGTGGCGGCAATCAGCCAGAAGCTCGCGCAGAGCCCGGTACAGGTCCGACTGCCAGGCGGAATCTTGAGTATCGAATGGGCTCCCGGCGGCACGATCCGGATGAGCGGGGCGGCGACCCACGTGTTCAGCGGCGAGCTCGACCTCGAGGCGTTCGGATGAGCGTCGAGGTCATCACCCTGGGCTGCCGTCTCAACGCGGCGGAGAGCGAGGCGATGCGGCTGCTGGCGCGCGACGAGGACGACCTTATCATCGTCAACAGCTGCGCGGTCACCAACGAGGCCGTGCGGCAGACGCGCCAGGCGATCCGAAAGGCCAAGCGCGCGCGGCCCGACGCGCGGGTGATCGTCACCGGCTGCGGGGCTCAGATCGAGCCGGCCACCTTCGCGGCGATGCCGGAGGTGAGCCGGGTGGTCGGAAACAAGGAGAAGTTCGCTCCCGCGTCATTCCAGCGAAGGCTGGAACCCCCGCGAGATTCAAGCTCTTCGGCCAATCCCGCCGGGGCCCCAGCCTTCGCTGGGGCGACGGTGAGCGTGTCCGACATCATGGCCGTGCGGGAGACCGCCCCGCACCTCGCCACCGGCTTTGCGGAGCGCGCGCGGGCGTTCGTCGAGGTGCAGAATGGCTGCGACCACCGCTGCACCTTCTGCATCATCCCCTACGGCCGCGGCAACAGCCGCTCGGTGCCGGCCGGGCTGGTGATCGACCGGATCAACGCCCTGGTGGACGAGGGCTTCCAGGAAGTGGTGCTGACCGGCGTCGACGTCACCAGCTACGGCCCCGACCTGCCCGGCAGCCCCAGCCTCGGCCATTTGGTCGAGCGCATCCTGCGCCACGTCCCCGCTTTGCCCCGGCTGCGCCTGTCGTCGCTCGACAGCGTCGAGATCGACGGCCGGCTGGAGGAGATCATCACCGGCGAGCCGCGCTTCATGCCGCACCTCCACATGAGCTTCCAAGCGGGCGACGACATGATCCTCAAGCGGATGAAGCGCCGCCACAGCCGCAACCAGGCAGTGGAAATCGTGGCGCGGCTGAAGCGGAAGCGCCCCGACATCGCGATCGGAGCGGACCTGATCGCCGGCTTCCCGACCGAAACCGATGCCATGGCCGAGAACAGCCTGAAGCTGATCGAAGAGTGCGACATCGTAATGGGGCATATCTTCCCGTTCTCGGCCAAGCTGGGCACGCCCGCGGCACGGATGCCGCAGCTGCCTCCGCTTGTTGTGAAGGAGCGAGCGCGGCGGCTGCGCGAGGCGACCGCGCGGCGCAACGCGATGTGGCTGCAGCGGCTGGTCGGCACGAAGCAGAAGGTTCTGGTCGAGCGCGAGGGCGGGTTCGGCCATGCCGAGAACTTCGCCCCCCTCCAGGTCCGTCATTCCCGCGGAAGCGGGAATCCCGCTTCTTCCCGTTCGGAGCAGCAAGAACAGTGGGATTCCCGCTTCCGCGGGAATGACGTTGGGAAGGTCGTGGAGGTGCACGTAACCGCCTTCGACGGCGATAGCCTGTTCGGAGAAGCGGCTTGAGCGAGGCGCCGTGGCTCGAGCGGCTGACCGCGGGGTTTAGGAGGACTTCGGACCGGCTGGGCGAGAACCTCACCGTGTTGTTCACACGGTCTTCGCTGGAGGAAGAGGTGCTCGAAAGTGTGGAGGAGGCGCTGATCGCTTCCGACCTCGGGCCGGCCACCGCCGCCAAAGTGCGGGCGCGGCTGGCGGGCGAGCGGTTCGAGCGCGGCCTGAGCGAAGCGGCGGTGCGCGAGATCGTCGCCGACGAGCTCGCCAAGATCCTCGCGCCGGTCGCAGTGCCGCTCGAGATCGACGCCTTTCCGCGCCCGCAGGTGATCCTGGTGGTCGGCGTCAACGGCTCCGGCAAGACCACCACCATCGCCAAGCTCGCCCACCTCCTGATCGAGCAGGATTATGGCGTGCTGCTCGCCGCCGGCGACACCTTCCGCGCCGCCGCGATCGAGCAGCTCAGGCTGTGGGCGGAGCGGATCGGAGTGCCGATCATCACCGGCCCCGAGGGGGGCGACCCGTCCGCGATCGTGTTCGACGGGGTCAGGAAGGCGACCGCCGAAGGCATCGACGTGCTGATCGTCGACACCGCCGGCCGGCTCCAGAACAAGAAGGGGCTGATGGACGAGCTCGCCAAGATCCGGCGCGTGCTCGGGCGGCTGAACCCGGAGGCGCCGCACAATGTCGTGCTCGTGCTCGACGCCACCACCGGCCAGAATACGTTGGCCCAGATCGAGGTGTTCAAGGAGGTGTCGGGAGTGACCGGCCTGGTCATGACCAAGCTCGACGGCACCGCCCGGGGCGGCGTGCTGGTTGCCGCGGCCGAGCAATATCGCCTACCGATCCACGCCATCGGCGTCGGCGAGGGGCTGGACGACCTGCGCCCGTTCGACGCCGGCCAGGCCGCGCGGGCGATCGCCGGCGCCACCGGAGGGCGGGAACAGTGAGCGAGACTGACAAGGCCTTACCCGGCGCCGGCGCACGGCTTCTGATCGACCTCGGTCCGCTGGCGGTGTTCTTCGCCGTCAATGCCTTCAAGGGCATCTTCTTCGCCACCGGCGCCTTCATGGTCGCGATCGCCGCGGCGATGCTGGCCTCCAAGCTCAAATACCGGCACATCTCGCCCTTGCTGTGGTTCTCGGGGGTGATGGTGCTGGTGCTCGGCGGCATCACCATCTGGTGGCACAACGAGACCTTCATCAAGGTCAAGCCGACGCTTTATTATGTGATGATCGCCTCGCTGCTGGCGTTCGGCATGGCGACCGGGCGCAACCTCCTCAAGTCGGTGCTTGGCACCGCCTATCCCGGCCTGTCGGACGAAGGCTGGCGGCTGCTGACGCGCAACTGGGCGATATTCTTCCTCGCCATGGCGCTGGTCAACGAGGCGGTGTGGCGGACGACCAGCACCGACTTCTGGGTCGGCTTCAAATTGTGGGGCGCGCTGCCGGCCACCTTCCTGTTCGCGCTCGCCAACGTGCCGATGCTGATGCGACACGGCATGCAGCTCGAAGCCGCCAAGGAGGAACCGCCGGTTCCGCCGACGCAATGAGGGGCACCATCGTCATTGCGAGCGAAGCGAAGCGATCCAGCACGGCGCTCGTCTCAAACCTCGGGACTGGATTGCTTCGTCGCTGCGCTCCTCGCAATGACGGATCATGACCGCAATGTCCGAATCACAACGGCCGGTGATCTCGATTGCGAACCTCGGCAAGCGCTACGCGTCGGGCCTCGAGGCGCTGAAGGACGTCAGCCTCGACATCGGCCGCGGCGAGATCTTCGCCCTGCTCGGCCCGAACGGCGCCGGCAAGACCACGCTGATCAGCATCATCTGCGGGATCGTCACCCCGACCAGCGGCACCGTGACGGCCGACGGCCATGACATCCAGCGCGACTATCGCCAGGCGCGCGCCAAGATCGGGCTGGTCCCGCAGGAGCTCCACACCGACGCGTTCGAAAGCGTGTGGGCGACCGTCACCTTCAGCCGCGGCCTGTTCGGCCGTCCGCCCGATCCGGCTTATGTCGAGAAGCTGCTCAGGGACCTGTCCTTGTGGGACAAGCGCAAGACGGTGATCAAGGAGCTTTCGGGCGGCATGAAGCGGCGGGTGATGATCGCCAAGGCGCTGAGCCACGAGCCCGAAATCCTGTTCCTCGACGAGCCGACCGCGGGCGTCGACGTCGAGCTCCGGCGCGACATGTGGCAGCTGGTGCGCGGGCTTCGGGAAAGCGGCGTCACCATCATCCTCACCACCCATTATATCGAGGAGGCCGAGGAGATGGCCGACCGGGTCGGGGTGATCCACAAGGGCGAGCTGATCCTGGTCGATGAGAAGAGCGCGCTGATGGAGAAGCTCGGCAAGAAGCAGCTTACGCTCAACCTGGTCGAGCCGATGGACAGGGTCCCGGCCGAGCTGGCCGAATGGACGGTCGAGCTGGAGGCGGACGGCAACGAGCTCGTCTATGCGTTCGACGGCAAGGCGGAGCGGACCGGGATCCCCTCCCTGCTCAGGCGGATGAGCGACCTCGGCATCGCCTTCAGGGACCTGCGGACCCGCGAGAGCTCGCTCGAGGACATCTTCGTCGGCCTGGTCAGCGAGCGCCGGGCCGAGCCGGTGCGGCTTGCCCGGGGAGGCGCGGCCCCGCCGGGACGGGACGGGGCGGTCCAACGATGAGCGTCGGAGCGTTCAACCATCACGGCGTCTGGGCGATCTACCGGTTCGAGATGCACCGCTTCATGCGGACCTTGTGGACCGGCCTGGCGGTCCCGGTGATCACCACCTCGCTCTATTTCGTCGTGTTCGGCTCGGCGATCGGATCGCGCATGACCGAGATTGACGGCGTCGCCTATGGCAGCTTCATCGTGCCCGGCCTGATGATGCTGTCGCTGTTCACCGAGAGCATCTTCAACGCCTCGTTCGGAATCCACATGCCACGCTTCACCGGCACCATCTACGAGCTGCTGTCGGCGCCGCTCTCGGCGTTCGAGACGGTGATCGGCTATGTCGGCGCGGCGGCGACCAAGTCGATGACCGTCGCCCTGGTGATCCTCGCCACCGCCAACCTGTTCGTCGACGTGCGCATCGAGCATCCCGTGCTGATGCTCGCCTTTCTGCTGCTGATCGCGGCCACCTTCTGCCTGTTCGGCTTCATCGTCGGCATCTGGGCGAAGGGTTTCGAGCAGCTCCAGGTCATCCCGTTGCTGATCGTCACTCCCCTCACCTTCCTCGGCGGCTCCTTCTACTCGATCGACATGCTGCCCGAACCGTGGCGGACCTTCACCTTGTTCAACCCGGTCGTCTATCTGATCAACGGCTTCCGCTGGACCTTCTTCGGCCAGTCGGACGTGCCGGTGCAGTGGAGCCTGCTCGCGACGCTCGCTTTCTTCCTCGCCTGCCTGGCCATCGTCGCCTGGATCTTCAAGACCGGCTACCGGCTGAAAAGCTGACTTCCCGGCGGGCTAGAGCGCTGGTCGGTCACATTCAATCGTCACCCCGGTCCCGGATCAGGTCCGGGATGATCCGGGGTCTGCCTTCCTCAAGCCGCTGTTTCGCAAGGAAAGAAGGCGGGTGCCGGATCAAGTCCGGCATGACGAGGAAAAGTAAACCTCATCGCAGAGTGCGCTACGGCCGCTTGACGGTGAACCGGGCGAGCTCCGCCAGCGGGCGATCCCAGGCCGGATCGGCCGCATTGGCCTTCTTGTAATCGAGATAGGCGCTTTTCAGATCGCCGAGCGTCTCATGGGCCAGCGCGCGGCCGAAATAAGCCAAGGCCGGCTTGGTGGTGTCATGCTCGATCGCCGCGCTGAACATCGGCAGCGCTTTGCCTGCGCCGCCGGGCACGCGCATCAGCGCCACCGCCTTGTTGAGATAAGCTTCGGCTTCCTTCGGGTCCCGGGCGATCGCCGTGTCGAAGTCGGCCAGCGCAAGCTCCATCTCTCCCCGCCGCATGCGAAGGATGCCCCGGTTCACGTGGGTCGCGACGACCTCATAGTCGGTGAGCGGCTCCGACTGCAGGGCGAGATCGCACTGGTCGAGGCTGTGGCGGTCCTTGGCGAGGTCCGATTCGGCGGCTTCGTAGCAGCGCCGCGCCGCGCTCGTGCCGAGGATCGTGACCGATGCCGTTGCCGGCATGGCGGCCGCGAGGGCGGCGAGCAGGACAATTTTGCGGATGGTCATGGCGAGTCTCCTCGGCGCCATCCTACCCCGATCGCGGCATCGAAGCCACCGCCCCCGCCGAGCTGGGCGTTGCCGGCGCCGCGGCGGCTGGCGGCCTCAGGCGGCTGCGGCTTCGAACCGTTCGCCCGCTTTTTCCCAGTTCACCACGTCCCACCAGGCGGCGAGATAGTCGGCGCGGCGGTTATTGTATTTCAGGTAGTAAGCATGCTCCCACAGGTCATTGCCGAGGATCGGAATGCCCTTGGTCGCGGCGTCGTCCATCAGCGGATTGTCCTGATTGGGAGTGGTGGCCACCGACAGGCGACTGGCCTGGTCGACGAGCAGCCACACCCAGCCCGATCCGAACTGACCGACGCCCGCCTCGTTGAACTTCGTCCTGAGGGCTTCGAACGAGCCGAACTCGGCATCGATCGTCTCGGCAAGACGGCCGTTCGGCCGCCCGGCGGCGCCCGGCGCCATGGTTTCCCAGAAGAAGCTGTGGTTCCAGTGGCCGCCGCCATTGTTGCGGACCTTCTTCGGCTGCCCCGAGACGGAGGCGAGGATCTCCTCCAGGCTGCTGCCCTCAAGCCGCGGATCCTCGGCCACGGCCTCGTTCAATTTGTCGACATAGGCCTGGTGGTGCTTGCCATGGTGAAGCCGCATGGTCGCGGCATCGATGGTCGGCTCCAACGCATCATCGGCGTAAGGCAGCGGCGGAAGCGTGAACGGCATGCAGCATCTCCTGTGGGTTCGGGTCAGCTAGCCCTTCCCCACAGGATGTTGCAGCGCGTTTTTTCGATCAGCGGCTGTGCCGTGTTCGATCAGCGACGGCCTGGGCTGTATCGATATTCAAGGCGCCGGCGCGGCGCGCGGGAAAGAGGAGATCGTCCTTTCTTCCCCATGTCGTCACCCCAGCGCAGGCTGGGGTCCATACCGGGTTCGTGCCGATCCGACGCCGCATGGATGCCAGCCTTCGCTGGCATGACGGGATTCGAGCTGCCTTCACCCTCGGAGGATCGTGCGCTAAATGTCGATACAGCCTAGCTTCCCCATGTCGTCACCCCAGCGCAGGCTGGGGTCCTTACCGGGTTGGCGCGGATCCGACGCCGCATGGATGCCAGCCTTCGCTGGCATGACGGGATTCGAGCTGCATTCACCCGCGGAGGATCGCGCACTGAAGGTCGATACGGCCTAGTTGCCGACCACCTGGAAGCGGCCCAGCTCGGCGGCCGGGGCGCTCCAATCGGGCGCGAGCAGGCTCGCCTGCTTGTAGTCGCGATAGGCGGCATTGACGTTGCCCGAAAGCTCGTAGGCCATGCCCCTGCCGAGATAGGCCAAAGCCGGCTTCTTGGTCCGCTTCTCGATGGCGGTGGTGAAGAGCGGAACCGCCTCGCTGACGCCGCCGGGCTGCCTCAGCAGCACCACGCCCTTGTTGAGATAGGCCTCGGCCTCGCGCGGGTCGCGCGCGATCGCTTCGTCGAAGTCGCTGAGCGCGGCGGCCAGATCGCCCTTGAAGAAGCGGATAATGCCCCGGTTGACATGGGTCGCGACGGTATCGCGGCTGGACAGCGCATCCTCGCTGAGCGCCCGATCGCAATAGGTTGCGCCTGCGGCCGAGAACCGCCCGGAATCGGCCGCCTCATAGCAGAGCCGCGCCGAATTGCTCCCGACCGTGAAGATGGCCGCCGCCGCGGGTATCGCGAACGTCGCGAAAGTCGCGGTTAAGAAGAGTTTGCCGAGTCCCATGGTCCAGTCCTCCTCGGCGGCCATCATATACCTTTTCCGGCGCTACGTCATCAACTGGTGGCGCCGCATCGCATGCCGGAGCTGGTCGTAGCTCAGCTGTAGCGCGCTGGCCGCCGCACGCTGGTTCCAGCGGCATTTCTCGAGGGCCGCGGCGAGGATGGCCTTCTCATATTCGGCGACGGCAAGGCGGAAGTCGGCGCAATTGGCGGGGTCGTACGCCGTCACCTCGTTCGATGCCGGCAAGGCCCCGGCCGGCGGCGACAGCGGCGGCAGGATCTCGATCCTCCCGGCATCGTCGGCAGGGGCGGGGCGCCACGGCGATTCGAACGGATCGAACTGGACGGCATCGATCGGGTTTTCGGGGTCGGCCCAGCGGTAGACGGCGCGCTCGACGACGTTGCGAAGCTCGCGAACGTTGCCCGGCCAGTGGTAGCCGAGCAGCTTCGCCGAGGCCGCGGCACTGAAGCCGGGCCAGCGCGGCCATTCGAGCTCGAGCGCCATGCGGCGGGCGAAATGATCGGCAAGGACCGGGATATCGCTGGTCCGGTGCCGGAGCGGCGGCAGCGTGATCACCTCGAAGGAGAGCCGGTCGAGCAGGTCGGCGCGGAACCGGTTCTCGTCCACCAGCTTCGGCAGATGCTCGTTGGTCGCAGCGACGATCCGCACGTCCACCCGCACCGGCTTGGAAGCGCCGATCCGGGTGACCTCGCCATATTCGACGGCGCGCAGCAGCCGGTCCTGGGCCGGGCTCGACAAGGTCGCGAGCTCGTCGAGGAACAAGGTGCCGCCGTCGGCTTCCTCGAACCGCCCCATCCGGGCCTTGGTGGCGCCGGTGAAGGCGCCGGATTCGTGGCCGAACAGCTCGGCCTCGATCAACGTCTCGGGAAGCGCGGCGCAGTTGAGGATGACCAGCGGTCCGTCCCAGCGCGCCGACAGATGGTGGAGCCGCTCGGCGATCAGCTCCTTGCCGGTGCCGCGCTCGCCGATCACGAGCACCGGCCGGTCGAGGGGCGCCGCCCGGCTCGCCCGCTCGACCGCATCGAGGAAGGAGGAGGATTGTCCCACCATCTGGGTTGCGCGTTCCATTCCCAAACGTTGGCGCAAGTTCCCACTTCTTGGCAAGCATTTTCGGCGGCTCGCCTGGCCTGCGCGGCCCGTTTCCGGCGGTTTTGCGCCATTCCCCCGGTTTGGCACGGCTCTTGATTAAGAGATCGCATACCGCCGGATAGTGGCGGAGGATCAACCAGATTTCAGGGAGCAGACCAATGTTCAACTTCGACAAGATCGACCTTCAGCGTATCGCCACCGCCGCCGTCGGCGCGCTCATCCTCACCACCGCCTGCGTCGGCGCCGCCGTCGCTCCGGCACGTGCGGTCGAGACCGCTCCGATCCAGGTCTCGGCGACCGCCTGATCCGGTGCTAAGATCGATCTGACGGATCACCAGCAGGAGCTTTCAATGGGTATATTCTCCCGCACTCGCGACATTGTCGCCGCCAATTTCACCGATCTTCTCGACAAGGCGGAGGATCCGGCCAAGATGATCCGGATGATCATCATGGAGATGGAGGAGACGCTCGTCGAGGTGCGCGCGTCGGCCGCCCGCTCGATCGCCGACCAGAAGGAGATGCGCCGGCAGATCGCCAAGCTCGAGAAGCTC
>DASZDE010000107.1:0-45280 GCA_035942355.1 Allosphingosinicella sp.
GTCCCAGCCTGCGCTGGGACGACGGGAATGGGCTGGACGACGGGATGGGCTGGGACGAGGGGGATGGGCTGGACGGCGTCAGGCTTCGCCCTGGGTGTCGATGAGGGCGGCGGCGATGGCTTCCTGGGGGGTCTTGTCGGCCCACAGCACGAACTGGAAGACCGGGTAGAAACGCTCGCATTCCTCGATCGAGGCCTCGACCAGGGTCTCGGCCTGCTGGAGCGTCATCGCGCCGCCCTCCTCGCCCTCGAGCAAGGCGGCGTGGCGGAACAGCACCAGCCCGGAGGCGGTCCATAATTCGAAATGGCCGAGCCACAATTGCTCGTTGATCAGGCCGATCGTCTCGTAGGTCTGGGCGCGCTTGTCGGAGGCGACGCGGATGTCGGGCAAGGCCAGGAACTGGAGCACATTGTCGTCGTCGCGCCAGATCGCGCGCAACTCATATTGCGCCCAGCTGCCCTGGAAGTTGGCGACGATCTCCTCGTCGCCGCTGCGCTCATAGGCCCAGCCATGGGCGCTGAAATATTGTTCGAGCATGTCGATCGGGGCGCTCGTCTCGCGCTCCAGCTCGAATTCATCGACGTTCATCGCCTGCATCCCACCCCGCTTCCCGCCGAGAATCTGCACTCCGCTCCGGCGCGACGCAAGGCGGGATGCGGCTCAATTGCAACAAAACTGTGGATTATTCGCCACGCTTTGCGTCGGGTCCGGGTCCGGCCGCGGCGCGCGGGCGGCGCGGCTTCGGAGCGGCCGGCGCGGCGGCCTCTGCCGCGGCGGCCGTCTCGAACGCATCGAGCCGCGCCTTCAGCGCCATGCTTTCCTCGCGCGCGGCCACCGCGATCGCCTTGACCGCCTCGAACTCGTCGCGGCCGACCATGTCGAGGCCGCCGACCCAGTCGCGCATGCGCTCGCGGAAGCCCGCCTCGGCCTCGCGGGTCATGCCGGCGACGGTGCCGGCGGCGCCGTTCAGCACCTTGACGAGATCGTCGAAGAAGCGGCTTTCGGACTGCATGGCGACCTCCGTGGGTTAGAGCAGGATATCGGCGCCGGCGGCGGGCGGGACAAGGGCCTCGGCGCCGGGATTGAGCTCGATGATCCGGTAGTTGAGCATGGCCGCATAGCCGAGCCAGGCCATGTAGGGAAGCATCAGCCAGGCCGCGCCCTTGCGAATCCGCGCGAACAGGAAGATGGTGGCGATCGACAGCGCCAGCATCGCCACCAGGATCACCATCGCCGCCCTCACCTCATGCAGCGCGAAGAAGGCCGGCGACCAGGCGAGATTGAGCAGCAACTGGGCGAGGAAGAAGCCGAGCGCGAGCTTGCGGCCGGTGGCGCCGCGGGCGTGGAGGATCATCGCCAGCGCCAGCCCGAGCAGCACGTAGAGCAGCGGCCAGGCGAGGCCGAACGCCCAGCCCGGCGGCATCGCCGCGGGCTTCGCCAGGGCGTCGAACCAGGCATTGCCGTAGCCGGCGTTCGACGCGCGGCCGGAGAGGATGCCGAGCAGCAGCACCAGCGGGACGGTGACCAGGGCGTAGCGCAGGAACGACATCCTGAGCTGCGACTTGGAGGCGATTCCGGTCATCGCGCCTCCGAAGCAGAGCCGGGCGGCGGGCGCAAGCCGGGAAAGTGGACGAAGTTGACGCCTGAAAAGGGCCGGCGCGGCGGGTGCGGCCGGCGCGCGCAAGCGCGAAAGTGGACGAAGTGGACGCCTGGAAAGGGCCGGCGCGGCGGGGGTGGCGGCGAGCCGGGCCGAGCGGCGGAGGGGGCGAAGTTCATGAAGTTCACGAAGTGACGCGAAAAGCGCATCGCCGCATTGCGCCCGAGCCACGCGCGCGGGCGGAATTGCGCCGCGGTGGGTGGCCGAGCATGGGGCCAGGACGTGATGGAGGAGGCCGCCCGCGTCGGCGTCGGAGCTTTCGGGTGCCGGGCCTTTCGGGTGGGAGTCATCCGACAGGCTAGACCATGCGAAATCCTACATTGCAAGGATTTTGTTCGCTACATGTTCTCACAGCGGATTGCTGTGGGGCGGCCGGGGCCGGGCTGGCCGCGAGCTGCCGCTTCCTCTCGCGTGGCAACTTACCGATGGATCAAAATTGGGGACAGTTACCGGTAACTGTCCCCATCCCTCCCTACATTGCAAGGGCACTAATATACAAGACTCAGTAGCCGCCGAGGCTCGGCGCTAGGCCGTCTCCCTTGGGCGTTGCGTTTAGAAGTAGAAGGCGGCGGTCCCTTTCCAGCTCTTGGCCTTGGTCGCGTAGACCCTGGTGATGTCTTTCAGGAAAAGACCGCCGTTTGGTGCAATATCCCTTGGCTCCGTCTTGTTTCCGACAGAAACTATAGAGACAGTACGATCCGTTTCATTGATTATCATGGCAGAAAATAGGTTGCCGCTGGCGGAAACGCCAATGTCTGTGTCTTCCATCTCGCGCGTGACAAAAGGCATTTTCACGCCCATTCCTCTCATCGTTATCTGGCTGCTCAATTTCCGGGGGCATATCTGAGTCCTCCTATTGAAGACCGATACTGTACGCTTAATTTGGCCAATACCAAAGCGCTCAAAAAGAGGGACCGCCGCAGCGATGATCCAAATTGGGGATAGTTACCGGTAACTGTCCCCATCCCCCCCGCTGAACTCCGCCCCTGCGCGGGCACAGAGCTCGAGCGCCCGCTTCCTGACGGCGCCGGTAAAGTGCTGGTAACGGATGAAGGGAGGATTGCCGGCGCAGCACTCAAACCTCTCCTTCGTTGCCTCCGCCCACTGAAAGAAATCCCCTTCATGCACGAGCGCCCATGGAGCACGTGCGATCGCCTGCTGCGCCGAAGCGGGGTTTTGCTCTATGCCGACGGAATTAGGGTGCGCTGCTATGAAGCGACCATCACCACAGGACGGATCGAGCAACCGGTCGCCATCCCCGCGAACGGCCCAGCAGGCCAGCGCCTCCGCGAGTGGCTCAGGAGTGAAGTAGGCGCCGGAGAGCTTCTGCTGATTCATGCACCTGGCTACCCTAGCACGTGAAACAAAGTCACGACGAGAGGTATAGAACATACATGGAACATTGTCTAGCCCGGTGCGTGCGCAGGTAACCGCTCTGGCGCCTCCTCGGAAGGCGCCCGGGACAGCCCTCGGATATCACCCATCGCAAGGGAAGCATGACGATGCCGACGTGGCTGGGGAGGTGACGTCAGCGCTAAAGGCGCCCATCAAGAGCCATGGCGGAGGACGGGGCGCATGAGGATGACTGAAATCCACAGCCCAGGCCCGAAGGTTCGGACCTACCGCGTCAGCCCATGGCGGCGGTGGGGGCTTTGGTTGGTCGTTGGACCTTCGATCGCCGGACTGCTCTTGCTCGGCGCGGGAAGCGGAGCTCACGAAGGATCCGCCTTGTTCATGGCTGCCGCCTTGCTTTTCCTGATAGTCCTCCCGTTCCAGATCATCATCGATCGCACCCGGCTCGAGCTTTCGCCGCAAGGCGCACGACTGCGACAGGCGGGCTACGAGCTGGCGGCCAAGTGGAGCGACATCGCGGATATTCGCCTGCAGCGCGGGCGAGAGGGACTGATCACAGCTCAGCCGATGCGAAATGGAGGCGCCGCGCGCCTTGCGCTGTTCCGGGGCGTCGGCATCCCCTTGATCCCGCTGTACGACGCGGACCAACGGCAGCTGCTCGCGGAGCGGCGACTCATCCCGATCGAAGCCTTTGCGTGGCATCTTCGTCACGGCGCCCTGGCTGACGATATCGCTGGTTTCGCGCCGCATTTGGCGGTCGTGCTCACATCGAGAGCAGTCTAGAATGAGGCTTACGTTTCCTCGTCATGCCGGTCCCGAATCGGGTCCGGGATGATCCGGCATCCACCTTCTTTTCCTTGGAAAACAGCGATTGGAAGAAGGCGGACCCCGGATCAAGTCCGGGGTGACGATTCAATGTGATCGACCAACGCTCTAGACAACGCCGGCAGATGGAGCGCTGCCCATGCCTCGAGCCAACCCCTACTCCGCCGGCTGCGGCTGGGCGCGGGCGCCGACCGCGAGCTCCGCTTCGAGCTTGCGGCTCACCGCTTCCGGCGAGCCGGTGTAGCGGGCGAGGCGGGAGTAGAGCAAAGGGATCAGGAACAAGGTGATGACGGTCGCGATCGACACGCCCCAGACGACGACCACGCCGATCGCGGTGCGCGCCGCGGCGCCGGCGCCGCTCGCCAGCATCAAAGGCACCGCGCCGGCGACGGTGGCGATCGAGGTCATCAGGATCGGGCGGAGGCGGCGGCGCGAGGCTTCGCGGATGGCGGTGCCGATGTCGCGGCCGGCGTCGCGCAGCTGGTTGGCAAACTCGACGATCAAAATGCCGTTCTTGGCGGCCAGCCCGACCAGCATGACGATGCCGACCTGGCTGTAGAGGTTCAATGTCTGGCCCATCACGGCCAGGCCGAGCACGCCGCCGCCGACCGCCAGCGGGACCGTGGTGATGATCACCGCCGGGTGGACGAAGCTTTCGAACTGCGCCGCCAGCAGCAGATAGACGATCAGGATGGTGAGCAGGAAGACGAGGTAGATCGAGCCGCCCGCCTCGCGGAACGCCTGGCTCTCGCCGCGATAGCCGACCGCCGTGACTTCGGGCGCGGCGGCGGCCTGCCGCTCGAGGAAGGCGAGCGCCTCGCCGAGCGAATAGCCGGGCGCGAGGCCGCCCGATAAGGTGATCGCGCGCAGCTTGTTGTAGCGGCCGAGGTCGCGCGCGCCGGCGGTCTCGCGCAGCCGCACCAGGTTCGACAGCGGGATCAGCGCGCCCTCGCGGCTGCGCACGTAGATCGAGGCGAGATTGGCCTCGGTCGCGCGGGCGCCGGCCTCGGCCTGGACGACGACGCGATATTCCTCGCCGCGGTCGACATAGGTGGACACGCGGCGCGAGCCGAGCAGGCTCTGCAGCGCCTGGCTGACGTCGGCGACCGACACGCCGAGGTCGCCGGCGCGGGTGGTGTCGACCTCGATGCGGAGCTGCGGCTTGGTCTCCTTATAGTCCGAATCGAGGTTGATGATGCCGGGATTGGCGGCGGCCGCCGCGATGATCCGGTCGCGGGCGCGGGCGAGATCCTGGTAGGTCGCGCCGGCGATGACGAAATTGACCGGCTGGCCGCGGCCGCGGCCGATCGACGAGCGGACCGAGGCGTTGCCGCGGATCGCCGGCATCTGGCCGAGCAGCCTGTTGACCTCGGCAACCACCTCCTGGGTGGTCTGCTCGCGCTCCTCCCACGGCTTCAGGAACAGGATGAAGGTGCCGGAATTGAAGTCGTCGCTGGCGCCGAAGCCGCCCGGCGTGCGCTGGATCACCGCCCGCACCGCGCCCTCCTCGGTGAGCCGGAGGAGCTTGCCCTGCGCGTCGAGCATGTAGCGGTCCATCGCCTCGAAGCCGGTGCCCTCGGGCGCCGAGATGTTGGCGCTGAGGATGCCGACATCCTCGCCCGGCACCAGCTCCGACTGCAGGGTGGTGAACAGCAGCCCCGCCGCCGCCAGGAACGCGGCCAGCGCCGCCAGCGGCAGCATCGGCCGGCCAAGCACCCGGTCGAGCCCGGTGGCGTAACGCGCCTCGATCCGGCGGAAGCGGTCGTCGACCCATTGCGCGAGCCGCGGCCTGCGCTCGTTCCGGAGCAGCTTCGAGCACAGCATCGGCGCGAGGCTGAGGGCGAGGAAGCCCGAGAAGGCGACCGCGCCGATCATCGCCACCGCCAGCTCGCGGAACAGGAGGCCGGTCTGGCCGGTGATGAACATGATCGGGACGAACACCGCGCAGACGACAAGGGTGGTCGAGACGATCGCGAAGCCGACCTGGCGGGTGCCCTCGAATGCGGCGGCGAGCGGCGGCTCGCCCTGCTCGATGCGGTGATAGACGTTCTCGAGGACGACGATGGCGTCGTCGACGACGATGCCGATCGCCAGCACCATCGCCAGCAAGGTGAGCAGGTTGATCGAGAAGCCGAACAGCCACAGCACGGCGAAGCTGCCGAGCAGGCAGAGCGGCACCGTCACCGCCGGGATCAGGGTCGCGCGCCAGCTGCCGAGGAACAGGAAGATGACCAGCACCACCAAAACGGCAGCTTCGGCGAGGGTCTTCCACACGCCTTCGATGGCGCGGCTGATGAACTGGGATTCGTCCGAGCCGACGGTCACCTCCATGCCCTCGGGCAGGGTCGGGCGGATCGCCTCCACCATGGCCTTGGCATCCTCGGCGACGGCGAGGGTGTTGGCGCCGGACTGGCGGACGATGCCGAGCCCGACCGCCGGCACGCCGTTGGCGCGGAACGCCGAATAGGGGTTTTCCGGCCCCTGCTCGACCCGCGCGACGTCGCCGAGCCGGACCAGATAGCCGTCCTCGCCGCGCCCCACGACGAGCTGGCTGAATTGCTGCGGGCTGGTGAACGGCCGCTCGACCCGCAAGGTCACGTTCTGGGCGCTCGATTCGAGCCGGCCGGCGGGCAGCTCGACATTCTGGGTGCGCAGCGCCGTCTCGACGTCGGCGGGAGTGAGGCCGAACGCCGCCAGCCGCTCGGGCCGCATCCAGATCCGCATCGCCGGCCGGGCCTCGCCGCCGACGAACACCCGGGCGACGCCGTCGATCGCCGAGAAGCGGTCGAGCACATTGCGGTCGATATAGTCGCTGAGCTCAAGCCGGCTCCAGCCGGGCTTGGAGAAGACCAGGAACATGATCGGCGAGGCATCGGCGTCGACCTTGCGGACCTGCGGCGCGAGCGCCTCCTCGGGCAGGTCCCGGGCGGCGCCGCCGACCCGGTCGCGGACGTCGTTGGCGGCGGTGTCGATGTCGCGGCCGGGCGCGAACTCGATCGAAATGTCGGACTGGCCGTCGCGCGAGCGCGAGGTGATCGTCTGCAGCCCCTCGATCCCCGACAGCCTCTCCTCGAGCACCTGGGTGATGCGGCTCTCGACGACATTGGCCGCGGCGCCGGTATAGACGGTCTCGACCGACACCACCGGCGGGTCGACGTCGGGATATTCGCGCACCGACAGGCTGAAGAAGCCGACCAGCCCGACCACGGCGAGCAGGATCGCGATCACCGCCGCGAACACCGGCCGGCGGACCGAGACGTCGGACAGCCGCACCGTCTATTTCCCCTTGCCCGCGCCGGGCGGCGGCGGCCGCTCGGCATTGCGGGCGCCGGCCAGCCGCACCTTCATGCCGTCGGCGAGCTTGACGACGCCCTCGGTGACCACCTTCTGGCCCGGCCGCAGCCCCTCCAATATCTCGATCCGGCCGTTCGAGCGCAGGCCGGTGCGCACCGCCGCCCGCCTGGCGGTGGCGTCCGCGCCCACCGTATAGACGAAGCGGCTGTCGCCCTCGCCGACCACCGCCAGCTCGGGCACCGACAGCGACAGGCGCGGCGCGGTCTCGACGGCGACGGTGAGCAGCATGCCCGGCTTGAGCCTGCGGTCCGGGTTGGGCAGCCGCGCCCGCACCATCACCGCGCGGGTATTGGGGTCGATCACCGGATCGATGCTGGCGATCTGGCCGCGGAACGGCTGGTCGGGATAAGCGGCCGAGCGCGCCTCGATGGTCTGGCCGGTGCGGATCGCCGACAGCATCGTCTCGGGGACGGTGAAATCGAGCTTGATCGCGCTGAGATCGCTGATCGTCGCGATCTCGGTGCCGGCCTGGACGACCGCGCCAGGGGAGATGTTGCGCAGCGACACCCAGCCCGCGAACGGCGCGGTCACCACCCGGTCGCCGATCTCGGCGCGGGCGCCGGCCGCCTGCGCCTGCGCCTGCGCGGCGAGCGCCGCCTGCGCGTCGAGATTGCTCTTGGTGGCGAAGCCGCGCTTGCGCAGCGCCTGAACGCGGGCGAGCTGCTGCTGCGCCTCGCGCGCCCGCGCCTGGGCCTCGGACAGCTGCGCATTTTCCTGCGCCGCCGCCAGCACCGCGATGGTCTGGCCGCGCCGGACGTAGCCGCCGTCATCGAAATTGAGCCGCACGATCCGCTCGGTGACCGGCGCGGCCAGCGTCACCTGCTCGTTGGCGAGCGCGGTGCCGACCGCCTCGATCCGCTCGACGAAGCGCATCGTCGTCGCCGGCTCGGCCTTGACCAGAGGCGGCGGCCGGTCGCGTTCCTTGCCTTCGCTGCCGCCGCACGCGGCGAGCAAGGCGAGCAGGAAAATCACCAGCGCGCGCACCAGCGCGCCGCTGTCGAGCGGCGGTGCGGCGATCAAGCGCGCTGTGCGGCCAGTAGAAATTCGATGTTTCCTTCCGGACCCTTAATGGGGCTTGCGACGACATCTTCAACGGTCCAGCCGCGGCTTTGGACCCACGCCCGCGCCGCCGCGCACACCCGCTCATGCACCGCCGGGTCGCGGACCACCCCGCCCTTGCCGATCTCGTGCCGCTCCGCCTCGAACTGCGGCTTGATCAGCGCGACCAGCCGCCCGCCCGGCCTGGCGAAGCTCAGCGCCGCATCGAGCACCTTGGCAAGGGAAATGAAGCTCGCGTCGCAGACGATGATGTCGACGGGTTCGGTGACGATATCGGAGGTGAGGTAGCGGGCGTTGGTCCGCTCATGAACGACGACGCGCGGGTCCTGCCGCAACCTCCAGGCGAGCTGGTTGGTGCCGACGTCGACCGCGAATACTTTCGCCGCGCCCCTGTGCAGCAGCACGTCGGTGAAGCCGCCAGTGGAGGAGCCGACGTCGAGCGCAACAGCGCCGCCGATGTCCCAGCCGAAATGGTCGAGCGCATAAGCAAGCTTGATCCCCCCGCGCGACACCCAGGGATGCTCCTTGCCCCGCACTTCCAGCGACGCGTCGGCGGCGAGCGCCTGGCCCGCCTTCTCGATCTTCCGTTCGCCCGAATAGACGAGGCCGGCGAGGATCAGCGCCTGCGCCTTTGCGCGGCTTTCCGCCATTCCGCGATCGACGAGAACCTGGTCTGCGCGCTCCTTTGCCATGGCTCCCAGTAGACGGAAACGCAGTTGCGCGCTACCATGCCCGCGATGAACGATTCGAGCCCCGCCCGTCAGGACAAGTTCCGCCGCTACCGCGCGCGCAAGAAGGCGCAGGGATTGCGCCAGATTCGGCTGTGGGTGCCGGACGTAAACGCGCCGGGATTCCAGGAAAAACTCGACAGGCAGATTGCGGCCATCAATGCGTCCAGGTCGAACCGTGAAACACTGGATTGGATCGAAGAGGTGATCGCCGACGATCCCGAGCTCTACGGTTGAAGCGAGGCGATCTCGTCACCCACGCCGGGCCTAGCGATTATGGCAGAAAGCCTCGACCTGCCCTAGTGATCCAGTCGGATCGGCTGGCGGGATCGGAAAGCGTTCTCCTTTGTCTCATTACAAGTGAGGAGGAGATGCCGCCCGGTCTGCCGCACATTGCCGTCTCGCCCACGCCGGCTAACGGACTTCGGGTCCCTTCGTACATCATGGTCGAAAAAATTCTTGCAGCCCGGCGGACTAAGTGCGGCAATGTGGTTGGTCACCTTGAACCGGCCATGATGGAGCAGGTCAATACGAGCCTGGCTTTGGTTATCGGTCTGGCGGACTAGTTCGCACACTTCCTGGTCCACTGCAGGTCGAAAGCAGCAGTATCCGTGACCAAGTTTGCTACCTCACCAAAGACGTCTTTCGCTTCTTGAGATAGATATTCCTGCGGATCAATTACCGCAGATTTGCTCGCATCATCGTAGATAAATCTACGAAAACCATCGTAGCCACCCATTTTATTTTTTGAGTTCACTTCTCCGCAGGTCGCGCCAGAATCGCGCGCGACCACATTTCTGAATTCGGCAGAACTTGGATCCGTCAGCTGTTGCCTTACTGCGTCTTCGGCTTCCCCATTTGCTGACGAGCAGGCCGATGCGAGAAGCGTCCCGGCACAGACGGCGGCTATTCTCACGCCCGCGCGCCTTCCACGACGCCCGCGCTGTTGTGGCGGAGGGCTTTGAGGACCGTCTCGACGATGTGGGGCGCATCGAGGCCGGCGTCGGCATATTGCTTTTCGGGCTTGTCCTGGTCCTGGAAGCGGTCGGGCAGGCGCATCGTGCGGAGCTTCAAACCGGCGTCGATCAGGCCCTGGTCGCTCGCGAGGGTCAGCACGTGGGCGCCGAAGCCGCCGATCGCGGCTTCCTCGACCGTCACCGCGACCTCGTGGCTGACGAGCAGGCGGCGGATCAGCGCCTCGTCGAGCGGCTTGGCGAAGCGCAGGTCGGCGACGGTGGCGCTGAGGCCCTTGGCGTCGAGCTCGTCGGCGGCTTTCAGCGCCTCCTCGAGCCGGGTGCCGAGCGACAGGATCGCGACCTTCTTGCCCTCGCGCACGATCCGGCCTTTGCCGATCTCGAGCCGCTCCGGAACGGCAGGCAAGGCGACGCCGGTGCCGTTGCCGCGGGGGTAGCGCACGGCGATCGGACCGCTGTCGTGGAGCGCCA
Organism: Allosphingosinicella sp.; assembly: GCA_035942355.1. Classification (GTDB taxonomy): domain Bacteria; phylum Pseudomonadota; class Alphaproteobacteria; order Sphingomonadales; family Sphingomonadaceae; genus Allosphingosinicella. The sequence continues at coordinate 10,422 of DASZDE010000107.1, forward strand.
TGGTGTGGACCATGTGGACCAATTCGGCCTCGTCGGCGGCGGCCATCACCACGAAATTCGGCAATGTGCCGAGATAAGCGAGGTCGAAGCTGCCGGCATGGGTGGCGCCGTCCGCGCCGACCAGCCCGGCGCGGTCCAGCGCGAAGCGGACCGGCAAATTCTGGATGGCGACGTCGTGCACCACCTGGTCGTAGGCGCGCTGCAGGAAGGTCGAATAGATCGCGCAGAACGGCCGATAACCCTGGGCGGCAAGGCCGGCGGCGAAGGTCACCGCATGCTGCTCGGCGATGCCGACGTCAAACGCCCGGTCCGGGAAGCGCGCCTCGAACTTGTCGAGCCCGGTCCCGGACGGCATCGCCGCGGTGATCGCCACCACCTTGGGGTCGCGCTCGGCCTCGCCGATCAAAGCCTTGGCGAACACGCCGGTATAGGAAGGCGGCCCCGGCTCGGCGCGCGCCTGCTCGCCGGAAATCACGTCGAACTTCTGGACGCCGTGATATTTGTCCGCCGCCGCTTCGGCCGGAGCATAGCCCTTGCCCTTGCGGGTGACGACATGGACCAGCATGGGGCCTTCGTCGGCGTCGCGGACGTTTTCGAGGATGTCGACCAGCCCCTCGACATTATGGCCGTCGACCGGCCCGACATAATAGAAGCCCAATTCCTCGAACAAGGTGCCGCCGGTCGCCATGCCGCGGGCATATTCCTCGACCTTGCGGGCCGCGTTGTGGAGCGGCTCAGGCAGCCGCCGCGCGACCCGCTGGGCGAAATGGCGCACCGACAGATATTTGTTCGAGCTGACCAGCCTCGCCAGATAGTGCGACAGCCCGCCGACCGGCGGCGCGATCGACATGTCGTTGTCGTTGAGGATCACCACCAGCCGGTTGCCGGCCGCTTCGGCGTTGTTCATCGCCTCATAAGCCATGCCCGCGCTCATCGCGCCGTCGCCGATCACGGCGATCGCCTTGCCGGGCGCCCCCGCCAGCTTGTTGGCGACGGCAAAGCCGAGCGCGGCCGAAATCGAGGTCGAGCTGTGCGCCGCCCCGAACGGGTCATAGTCGCTCTCGCTGCGGCGGGTGAAGCCGCTGAGGCCGCCGCCCATCCGCAGCGTCCGGATGCGGTCGCGGCGCCCGGTGACGATCTTGTGCGGATAGGCCTGATGGCCGACGTCCCAGACCAGCCGGTCGCGGGGGGTGTCGAACACATAATGGAGCGCCACCGTCAGCTCGACCACGCCGAGCCCGGCGCCGAGATGGCCGCCGGTCGCCGACACCGCCGAGATCGTCTCCGCCCGCAGCTCGTCGGCCAGCTGCCTGAGCTGCGACCGGTCGAGCCGGCGCAGATCCGCCGGATAGGCGACGGTGTCGAGCAGCGGCGTTTCCGGACGGTCGTTCATGCCCGGCTCCATAGCCAAGCGGGCCGGCGAAGTCGAACCTTTCGCATTTTTCCCGGCACCGGCCAGAAACGGGACGGGAGCGGCCGCCGAAGCTTATCTTCGCACAATATTTGCGCTATACTGGCCAGTCCGCCGCGCCTGGAGGCAGCTCCCGGCGCGAGGACTTGTCCGAGTGAGTGCACAGCCGGGTGCGCCGGTTGCTGATCTTCGCGCAGCCGCCAATGCTTGACGCACCGTCACAGGCCGCGCCCGGCCGGGGGGCCGCTCCACGCCTCCCCGCCGCCGCACGGGGCCGTTTCGGGCGAATAGATCGCGCGCAATATTGGAGGACCGACATGAAGATCATGGGCACCGAGGGAAATGAAAACAACGTCGATCTGCCCGCCTTGGTCGGGACGGCGGAGGACGATCGCATCCACGGCCATGGCGGGAACGACTTCCTGGTCGGGATGGGCGGCGACGATCGCCTGTTCGGCGGCACCGGCCACGACGTCCTGATCGGCGGCGGCGGCGTCGAGGACCCCGGCGACGACCATATGGTCGGCGGCGAGGGCAACGACCTGTTGCGCGCCGGGCTCGGCGACGATTTCGTCAACGGCGGCGGCGGCATCGACCGGGCCACCTTCTTCGTCAATCCGGGGCTCAATCCCGGAATCACCAGCGGCGTCACCGTCTCGCTGATGATCAACGGCAAGGCGCAGGATACCGGCTACGGGCTCAAGAAGCTGGTCGGCATCGAGCATCTGTCGGGCACCGCCTTCACCGACCATCTGACCGGCGACCAGGGCGACAATTGGCTCTTCGGCGGCAGCGGCGGCGACGATTCCTATTTCGGCCTCGGCGGCGACGATTTGATCACCGTCGCGGCCGGCGACGAATATGTCGACGGCGGCTCCGGCAACGACTCGGTCAGCCTGTGGGGCAATGGCGCCGTCGCCGGGCCGGTCACGGTCTCGCTCGAGCTGCAGGACGGCTGGCAAGCGACCGGGGCGGGCTCGCTCTATCTGACCTCGATCGAGAATCTGTCGGGCACCGAGTCGGACGACAGCCTGACCGGCGACCGGCGCGGCAACGTCCTGGCCGGCTGGGCCGGTTCCGACACCCTCGTCGGCGGCCGCGGCAACGACACGCTGCTCGGCGACGGCGAGATCACCATGAGCGGCGACGAGCCGGCCGGCGGAACGATCGTGATCCTCCAGAAGGGTTCGGACGATCCCGCCGGCGACGACGTGCTGACCGGCGGCCGCGGCGCCGACGCGCTGAGCGGCGGCGCCGGCGCCGACACCTTCGTCTATACGGGGATCCTCGATTCGCGGGTGGGCAGGCCGGACCGGATCCGCGACTTCGACGGCGCCGAAGGCGACCGGATCGACCTTGCCGCGATCGACGCCGACCGGGGCTCCGCCGGCGACCAGGCGTTCAGCTTCATCGGCACCGCCGGATTCTCCGGCGCCGCCGGCGAGCTGCGCGCCGAGGATGCGGACGACGGCATGCATCTGTTCGGCGACGTCAACGGCGACGCGATCGCCGACTTCGAGATCCTGGTGCGCGGCGACGAGCCGATCGTGGCGGCCGACCTGGTGCTCTGACGGACGAGACCAGGCTGTATCGCAACTGATTTAAGAAGGGGGCGAGGGCAGCTCCCTCTCCCCGGCGGGGAGAGGGATAGGGTGAGGGGGAGCGAGCGGTAGCGAGCGGCGGGATGCCGCGGATTGTTCGCGGACGCCGGACCCCCTCACCCTACCCTCTCCCCCCTGGGGAGAGGTATTTTTTTCAGCCGAGCTGAAGGTCGATACGGCCTAGCGCCGGAGGATGCCCTTCACGGGCGTTCGCCCGCGCCTCTCCGACGCCGCGCTAGCCGTCGGCGCAATCGCCGCAGGTGCCGCGCACTTCGATCACCGGCCGCTCGGGGGCGAAGCCGGCCTCCTTGGCCGCGTCGCGAACGCCGCCGGCGAGCCGGTCATTGTCGATATGGGTGGTCTGGCCGCAGCTGTCGCAGATCAGGAAGATGCAGTCGTGGAGGCAGCCGGGATGGTCGTTGGCGACATAGGCGTTGGCGCTCTCCACCCGGCGGGCCAGGTTCGCGGTCACGAACAGGTCGAGGATCCGGTAGACGCTGTTCGCCGCCACCCGCCGCCCCTGCTTTTGCGAGACCTTGTCGGCGATGTCATAGGCCGAGGCCGGCTTGTCGAAGCTCGCCAGCGCCTCGAAGATGGCGGCGCGCATCGCCGTCCACTGCTCGCCGGCACCCTCCATCGTCGTCCGGGCCGCGCTCGCGAGCGAAGCGCCGGCATGGGAATGATGGACATGGGCCATGGCCGCAAAATAGGGGCTGGACGCCCCCGGAACAAGCGTCAGATCACCGCCCGCCGGTTGAGGTCGTGGCCAAGGGCGAGGATGGCGACGCCGAGGATCGTGTAGACGATCTCGGTGCCGCTGTGCGGCAGCGACAGCGCGCCCGCCATCACGCCGAGGCCGAGGCCGCCGACCGCCGCCGGCATCATGAAGCCGTGCTCGGCCATGCCGCGGCCGAGCGCGAGCATGCCGAGCGCGATCGCGAACACCAGCCCGACCTCGTGAATCACCGGGCTCAGCAGCAGGCCCCCGGCCGAGGCCAGCATCGCCAGCACGACCGCGCTCGCCAGGCAATGGACGAGGCACAGGCCCGACAGGCCGATCGCCAGCCGGTCGAACGCGCTTGGTCGTGCCGCCGCCGCAATCATCGTTTCGCCATCGCTCCTGCTGCCGAAGCCTCTATAAGCCCCGGCGCGTAAAGATACAACATCACATTAGGGTTAAAGTTGCGATTGGCAAGACCGCCGCGCGCCGCCATATCCCGCACCATGGCTTCCCAGGCACAGCCCGTCGCACCGGCGGCACGAGCGCCCGCCCGTCCGGCGGCGATCGCCGACTGGCTGCTGTTCGTCGCCGGGCTGGTGTTCCTGATGATCGTGGTCGGCGGGATCACCCGCCTTACCGAATCGGGCCTGTCGATCGTGCGCTGGGAGCCGGTCGCCGGCGCGATCCCGCCGCTCACCGAGGCGGAATGGCTGGCCGAGTTCGACGCCTACCGGACCAGCCCGCAATATGAGCAGGTCAATAGCGGCATGAGCCTGGCCGAGTTCAAGCAGATCTTCTTCTGGGAATATGTCCACCGCCTGCTCGGCCGCCTGATCGGGATCGCCTTCGCCGTCCCGCTGGCTTGGTTCGCGTGGAAGCGGGCCATCCCCCGCACCTATGGCTGGCGGCTTGCCGGGCTGCTCGCGCTCGGCGGTCTGCAGGGGGCGATCGGCTGGTGGATGGTCGCCTCGGGCCTGGTCGACCGGCCGGAAGTCAGCCATATCCGGCTCGCCGTCCACCTGCTCGCCGCGCTGCTGATCTTCGCCGCTTTGATCTGGACCGCGCTCGACCTGCGCGCGCTGGCGCGGGATCCCACTTCCCGCCCGGCGCGGATGCCGACGCTCGCCATCTGGACCTTGTCGCTGCTCGGCCTCCAGCTGATGTTCGGCGCCTATGTCGCCGGGCTCGAGGCGGGCTATGCGTTCGCCAGCTGGCCGAAAATGGGCGACGAATGGTTCCCGTCGGCGGCGCCGCTGCTGGAGCCGCCCCTGCGCAACCTGGTCGACAATCCCCTGGTCGTCCAGTTCGTCCACCGCTGGCTCGCCTTCGCCGTCGCCGCTTTCGTCCTGGCGCTGGCCGCCGCGGCATGGCGGCGCCGCCTCCACCTCGACGCGGCCGCGGTGGCGGGCGCGGTCACGGTCCAGATCCTGCTCGGCATCCTGACCTTGCTGAGCGGCGTCGCGCTGCCGGTCGCAGTGGCGCACCAGGCGATGGCCGCTTTGCTGCTCGCCGCCATCGTCGCCACCTCGCACCGCCTCGGGGCGCGCGGCGCATGACCGATCCCGCCGGTCCCGAAATCGTCAGCGTCTACGCTACCTTCGCCACCGCCGAGGAGGCCGCTCGGATCGCCCGGCTGCTGGTGGAGGAACGGCTCGCCGCCTGCGCCAACATCCTGGGGCCGTGCGAGTCCATCTATCGCTGGCAGGGCGGGATCGAGGAGGCGGCCGAAGTGGCGGCCCTGTTCAAGACCGCTGCCGAGCGCGCGCAGGCACTGCTCGCGCGGCTGGAGGAGCTCCATAGCTACGACGTTCCGGCGGCGGTGGTCTGGCCGATCGGCGCGGCCATCCCCGCCTATGCGCAATGGGTGAAGGAGGAGGCCGCACCCGAGAGGTAGCATTTTACCTCTCGGCAACACTGCGCAAACGTTGACTTTCCGGCCTCACTTCGCCATTTGCCCGCCGTCGGCGCCGCTCCATGGGAGCGGCGCAGCTCATTTAGGCAAAGGTCCCGCCATGAAGGCGCTGATGAAGACCACCAAGTCGGCCCGGCCGCGCGAGGTGGAGAAGAAGTGGCATCTGATCGATGCCGACGGGCTGGTTGTCGGGCGGCTCGCCACGATTGTCGCCAATTTGCTGCGCGGCAAGCACAAGCCGAGCTACACGCCGCACGTCGACATGGGCGACCATGTCGTCATCGTCAACGCGGGCAAGGTGCGCTTCACCGGCAACAAGCTCGCCGACAAGGTCTATTACAAGCACACCGGCTATGCCGGCGGGATCAAATCGATCACGGCCGGCAAGGTGCTCGAGGGCCGCTTCCCCGAGCGCGTGCTGGAAAAGGCGATCGAGCGCATGATCCCGCGCGGGCCGCTCGGCCGCGACCAGATGCGGGCGCTCCACCTTTATGCCGGCGCCGAGCATCCGCACGGCGGTCAGAATCCCGAGCCCCTCGATGTCGCGGCGATGAACCGCAAGAACAAGGTTGGTGCCTGATGTCCGACACCCGTCAATCCCTGTCCGATCTTGCGGCGCTGACCGAGGCCGCGCCGAGCCCCGAGGCGGCCGCGACCGATGCGGCCGCTCCCCCGTCCGCGCCGGCCGAACCGATCCCGGGCTCGGAGGATCACGGCGTTTCGACTCAGGGCCCGCAGATCCAGGCGGTGCTGCGCGAGCAGCAGCTCGACAAGCAGGGCCGCGCCTACGCGACCGGCCGCCGCAAGGATGCCGTCGCGCGCGTGTGGCTGAAGCCGGGCACCGGCAAGATCGTCGTCAACGGCCGCGACCAGGAAGTCTATTTCGCCCGCCCGACCTTGCGGCTGGTGATCAACCAGGTGTTCGACATCACCGACCGGCGCGACCAATATGACGTCGTCGCCACGGTCAAGGGCGGCGGCCTCTCCGGCCAGGCCGGTGCGGTCCGCCACGGCATCTCGACCGCGCTGACCCGCTACGAGCCGGCGCTGCGCAGCGCGGTCAAGCGCGAAGGCTTCCTCACCCGCGACCCGCGCGTGGTCGAGCGCAAGAAGTACGGCAAGGCCAAGGCCCGCCGCTCGTTCCAATTCTCGAAGCGCTAGGCGTCGCTTCCCAGCGGTTCACGGAGAGGGCGGTCCGAGACGGGCCGCCCTTCTTCATTCCGGCACCGCGCTTCGCCGCCGGGCGAAAGCCAGCCCGAATAGCCCACCAGCTCGCCGACCAGCGGCAGCGCCACGCGGACGTCGAAGCGAAAAAGCCCCTGCTCCTCCCACTCGCGCGCGCTGATCTTCGGGGCCAGCCGCCGGGGAAGCGGAAGGCGCAGGAAGCTCCATCGGTGCAGGACCATTTCCAGACCCTCGGGCCCGGAAGGCAGGTCGAACGCGAACCGCAACGGGCCGAAGCGCTCCACCACCAGTCCGTTCGCCTGGCTCAGCTCGCTCGAAAAAACATGGCCGCCGAAGTCGCGGGTCCAGGTCTCGACGCCGCCTTGCTCGCGAAAGGCGACGTGGAGCGGCCACCTGCCGCCGGGCGGGAAGCGCATCGCCGCGGCGATAACCCGCGCCGCCCGGCTCGTTCCCCGCACCACCGTCCCCTCGCCCGCCGCGCCGGCGTCCCGGCAGATGCCGTGGAGCGCCCGAACCGCCGGGGGGAGCCGGTCGAAGGCGTCCCCCATGATCCGTGCGTAGAGCGGCGGCGGCAGGCTTCGCTCCGTCACCTCGTGCCGCACCGCGAGCTTCGAGAGCGCAGGCTCGTAATCGTCCAGCGACAGCAAAGTGGCCGCGCTGTAGGCCCCGGAGGCCCGGCGCCCGTCGAGGATCTGCTCCGCGAGCAGCTCGGCCGTCAGGGTCGGAACCTCCAGGCCCTCGCCGCGGCCGGCGACGATCGTCCAGCGCCGCTCCACGCACCGGCGGCCCGCGCTGCCGGTCAGGGTGACGCTCATCGCGGACCGTTCGCCGCCCCACCGGCGGGTCAGCCGGTAGAGGGGCAGCAGCCAGGGCCGCGCGCCGCTCAGCGAACTCACCCAGCCCCATCGCACCGGCCAACTCGCCAGCCAGCGCGCCCGCATCTGGAAACCGAGCTCGGTGCCGGCCCGGAAGGTGACCGCCGGCCGGCCCGGCAGCAGGGCCGGCAGAAGCTCGCAATCGGGGAGGTCCGCGACGGCAACGAGGCGCCCGCGCAGCCCGCCTACCCCCGGGAGGAGGAAATCCTCGCGCCGCATTTCCTGCCAGCCATAAGCGTGCGTCCAGCGCCCGCCCCGCCACAGCCGCACGGGCCGGCCGACATAGCTGAGGATCGCCGCCACGACCGCCTCGCCGCCGCTCGTGCGGTTGGCGGCGCTGAGCGCGATATCGAGGTTGTGGACTCGGTCGAGGCCTGCGGCGAGCCTGCGGGCGACGGCTCCGGTGAGCGCGGGCGCGCTCGACGCGCCGGAGATCACCGTAACGCCCGCCCTGCGGGCCGCGTCATCGAGAATGCCGATGCCGGCGACGAAGTCCCGGGCGTCGGCAAGGTCGAGATAGGGGATAGCGGCGCCGATACAGGCCTTGGCGACGCCATAACCGCTGCCCTGGAACGGTCCGGCCGCATCGATCAGGAGATCGGGCCGGTGCCGGGCGAGCAGTTCGGCCACGTCGCGGTTGCGGTCCATTGCGAGCGGTTCGGCCATGGCGAGCCCCTCGCAGAAGCGGGCCGCCTTGTCCCGGCTGCGGCCGGCGACGAGCAGCCGGTGCCCGGCCGCCGAAAGCCTCCTGCAGAGCCTCGCGCCGAAGCCGCCATAGCCGCCGATGACGAGGATCAGGCTCACAGGAACCGGTCCGCCGAACCGGCATCGGGCAGCCAGCATGTCGGACGGCGGCCGAACAGGCGATAGCGGTTGCGCGCGACCCGGCGGTAAAGCGGATCGCGCACGGAGCGCGGCACCGCGCGGGCGAGGCTCGCGAGGCGCCACGGCCATCCCAGCCCGCGGCAGATGGCGAGGACGGCGTCGCTGTCGCGGAGCGCCCGCCCGCCCTCGACCAGGATCATCGTCTCCGGATCGGCGGGATCGATGCCGAACCGCCGGTAAAGCGCGGCGCCGGCCTCGCTTTGCATCGACGCCAGCCGGAAGCGGCGGCGCTTGTCGTGCTTCAGGATGAATTGCGCATTGGCCGAGCAAAGCGGGCAAAGCGCGTCGAACACCACGATCGGCCGGCCGGCTTGGGTCATGTCCGATCCTCCTCGCCGGGCCTGGTCCGCTCGTGGAACAGGGCGGTCTGGCGGACCAGCTCGCCAAGCACCGGGTGGTCGAGGCTGAGCATGAAGGCGAAGCAGCCATGGTTGCAGTCGATATGGCTGACCCGCATCCGTCCGGGCGACAGCCAGCCCGGCAGGCGAAGGCGAAATCGGCCAACGGCGAGGAAATAATGGTCGCTGAGGAAGTGAAGCGCCTCATTCTCGACCGCCACGCCCAGCGCGATGCCGAAGCCGCGGCCGATATATTCCTCGAGCCCGGTGGGTCCCGCGAAGCGCTTGCTGCTGTGGATGACCTGCGGGAAGCCGCGCCGGCGGCCGTAGATCCGGGTCCAAAGCTGGCCGCCGCTCGCCGGATCCTCGGTGACGCTGACGGCGGCGGGAAGGAAGACGTCGCGCGACAAGGGCAGCGGTGCGCCGATCAGCCGGGCCAGTTGCGCCAGCACCCAGCCGCAGCGGCTCATCCGGCACTCCACCACCTCGCCGGCATAGATGATCGAGCGTCCTCCGGTGAGCAGCTTGCCGAAGCGGGCGCGGACGGGCTGCGGCAGCCTGGTCCAGCCCTGCTCGCCGATCAGGGTCCTGAAACGCAGGTCGCCGGCGGTGTGAGAGGAGGCGGGGCGCGCACGCGGCCGCTGCAGGGGCACGACGTTCGATCCCGGCCACGCCATTTCATCCTCCTGCCGCCACGGACTGGCGTTTCTGTATCAAGAGAAATCAGTTCACAAAAATGTTCAGCCAATGCCCTTGGCGGCGGCGGCGCCGCGGCCAAGGCCGACGAGGCTCGCCACCTTCGCCCCCATCCGCATCAGCGCCATGATCTTGGGTGCCGGAACATGCTGCATCTGGTCGTACCAGCGGTTCACGATGCTGATGAAATTCTCCATTTCCCCGAGGCGCTTGCGAGCCACCGGGCTGACCCGCGGATCGCCCTCCGCCTCGGCCAGGCAGGCGCGCAGCGCGGCAGCCGCCGGATCGATCTCGCGCTCCTTGCGGCCCTGGGCGATGCGGGTGACCATCTCCCACAGATCGGTCTCGGCTTCGAAATGATCGCGGCGGTCGCCGAATACCGGGACGCGGCGGACCAGCTTCCAGCCGCCAAGCTCGCGCAGGCTGTTGGACACGTTCGACCGCGCCATGCCGAGCGTGTCGGCGATCTCCTCGGCCGTCAGCGGCCGTTCGGCGAGGTAGAGCAAAGCGTGGATCTGGGCGACCGACCGGTTGACGCCCCACTGGCCGCCCATATCGCCCCAATGGAGGATGAACCGCTCCACGGCCGGGGCAAGCTTTCTCGACTCGACGGTTATTTCTGTCATGACAGAAACATCCGCCCAACCAGAACCGCTGTCAAGCCTTTTCGGCTGGAGTCCGGATCAGCTCTCCTGAAGATCGCGCAGAAACGCCCGCACCCGCTTGGCGTTGACGCCGACATCGCTGGCGCCGACGCGGCTGATCGAGCGCATATCGACGATCGACCCGCCGCCATCGCTGACGGGGCGGGCGCGGACCAGGACATTGTCCTTGAAGCGGAAGAACAGGCTGGTCTCGACCGCCTCCATTATCCCCATTCCGCGGTCGGCGGTGACGATCTCCCAGCCGCGCTCGCGCGCCAGTCGCTCGGCCCGCTCGATAGTCTCGGCGACGCTCCACGGGACGCGGATCGACTTCAGGTCGCCATAGGCTTCGCGATGCACCGCCTGCCAGCGCTCGCGCGGCGGCATCCGGGCGAGCTCGGGCCGGCCGAGATCGGGGACGTTCGCCATATTGTCGTCGCGCACCCGCAAGCGGTAGAATTTCGGAACGTCCTCGACGTTGGTGGCGACGTCGTGGATCGCCGGCACCGCCCGCGCGGTGCGGACCATATTGCCGAGATAGAGGCCGAACGCGAGCGCCACCGCGAGCGCCAGCAGGTTGAGCCGCGTAAAGCCGTGGAAGCGGCTCCGGCGCACTGTCAGCAACGCGACCAGCGCCACCAGCCCGCCGGCGAGCGAGGCGAACCACGCATAGCGCAGCACCGACAGGCCGGTGCGGTAATGCCAGGCCTCCTGGCCGGTGCCCACTGCCGCCGCCAGCGCGACCGCGAGGCCGCCGAGGCTGAGGATCACCGCCGTCCAAGTCAGCTTCTGCGCCAGCCGCCGTTTGCGAAGAGCTTCCGCCATCGTCCGCACTCCCCTGTCAGCGGCGCGACTCTGCGCTCAACGGTGGCTCTCGACAAGCCCCGCGCGCTTTCCTAGATAATGCGGCCGCGCGCGGGTGTAGCTCAATGGCAGAGCAGAAGCTTCCCAAGCTGACAGCGCCCGTGGTTTCTCAACAACTTGCGGCGCCGGGACCATTCCAACATCGGGCGAGTTTGGCCCGATGTTGGAACCACCGTGCGGGCGATCAAGAAGGCGCCGCCGGACGCTGCTTGGCGACGTGGAGATGGGAGTAGATGAACTCGCCGATATGGCCGACCCGCCAGGACAGGCCGTGGTCGAGCATGATCCTGCCGCCGGCCTTCCTGATCTTGTCGCAGAGCACATAATCCTCGGTGACGAAGTCCAGCCCGTTCGGATCGGGGCGCAGCTCGAAGCGGGGCGCGGGGATTGCTTCGATCGCATCCCGGCGGGTGAGCAGCAGGCCCATGCCGAGGAACGCGACCTCCTCGACCGTGCCGGCGTCGGACAGCGCCTTGGTGGTGTAGACAAGCTCGCCGCTGGCGCGATAGGCGGTCGGGATGGCCGGAACGCGCTTCCTGACATAATTGCACCCAACGACGGCATGGCCGAGGTCGAGCAGGCGCGCCAGCGAGTTGGCGGGAAACAACTGGTCGTCGTCGTTCCAGAACAGCCAGTCGGCGCCCCATGCCAGCGCGTTGTGGGCGAGGTGGTTGCGGCTCGCCGGGAGCGTCGACGTGCTGATCGTGAAGCGGTTGATCTCGATGTCGGGCCGCTCGCGCGCAGTGTAGGCGCGGAGCGCATCGAGGCTGTCCATATAGCCGAGCTTCGGACTATCCTTGACCGGCGTGCAGATGGCGACCTTCATCGCCTCGCCTTAGCACCTCGCGCGCGGGGACGCCAAACCGGCACCCCCGCCGCGCCAGGCTCGGTCGCTCAAACGGTCTTGGCCGCTTCGGTCTTGATGCCGGCCCGCAGCGTCGCGCCGATGATCCCGGTGGCGGCCAGCTCGAGCGCGTCGGCGCCGCCGAGTTCGCCGTTCAGATAGCCGAGCAACGCCGACAAGGCGGCGATGGCGGCGGCGATATAGGTCTTCTTGCCCTTCAGATACTGGATCACGTTCATCTTCACTCTCCCCAACAGGCCGCCGGGCCATTCCGGCGGCGGACATTCAGGCGGGCGGATCAACCGGCTTCCCGGCTACCGTCGCCTTCCTCCCCTTCGCCGCCCGCGCGGCCGCCCGCACTGCCATCCCCCGCGCGGCGCGCCCGGCCGATCATCTTTTCCATCCGCGCGCCCTCCAGGTCCGCCGGCGGCGGAATGGCGCTGCGCAGCGCCCCCGACACACCGACGATCGTCGGATGGCGGTCGGCCAGCTCGGCCGGCATCCGCATCGCCTCCAGCTCGGCGATCCGCGCCGCCATCCTCCTGTTGTCCGCCAGGAGCACCGCCTCGCGGTCGACGAACCCCCGGACGCGCTCCTCGAGCCCTGCGATCCGCTCGCCCTGCCGGTCGATCTTGCCGCTCTGGCGCGTGATGATCGCCTCGAGGCGCGCAATCTCGTTCTGCCAGCGCTGCCACACCGCCCCCTCGGCCTGCTCCTCGATCAACCGCGCCTCGGCCTGCGTCTTGGGCCAGGCGAGCCACGCGAGGAAGGCGGTGACGGCGCCACCGGCCAGGGTTCCGATCAGAGCCAGCAGCCACTGCATCGCGTCACGTCACATTCTCGATCTTGCCCTCGACCCAATATTTCACCCCGTCGGGCGAATAGAGCGTGAGCCGCGTGTGCTTTTGCGCCGTCAGGCTCGCGAGCGCGCCGGCGCCCTCGATGCCCGCCGCCACCGCCAGCGGTATCGCCGTCGACTGGTTGGCGTTGAACAATTGCACCACCACCGTCCGCCCGGCCGCGCCGCCGGTCGGCGCGTTGACCGTGATCCCGCTGGAATTGGAGAAATTGGCGCGGGTCTCGTAGCGCGTGTCGCCGGTCTGCCCCTTGGTCGCGTCGGGCGTGAACGAGATCGCGCCGGCGCCGCCGTTGGTGAGGCCGGCGCCGAACGCGCCCGGATAGACGCGGCGGCCGTTGACGGTCAGCTCGCGTGCCTTGAGCAGGTCGCCGCCGACGACGATCCCGCCGGACCCGAGCTCGACGTGGATCTCGTAGGTGTCGGCGTCGGCCGAGACGACGATATTGCCGTGCTGGAACGAGGCGTCGACCACTTCCGAGCCGAGGCTCGGCCCGATCGACACCGCCGCCACCGTGGGCGGGCCGGCGCTTTCGAACTCGCCCTCGACGCGGTTGCCGGTGAGGAAGGGCGCGGTCACCCCGCGCGGCGCCGCGAAATAGACGTAGCGGGTCAGCGTCGTCCCCGCCTTGCACTTGCGCACCCGGGCGACATTGTCGCGCGTGTAGTTCTGGACTTCGGTCTCGTCGCGCCAGCCGCGCCGCGGCGAGGCAATGAAGCGGACCGCGTCGCCGCGCGCGTTCGGGATGTGCAGCTCGCCGTCGAACCAGCAGCCGTCGGCCGAGAATTCGATCGCGCCCTTGCCTTCATTGTCCCAGCCCTCGGCGAAGACATTGCCCTCGAAGCCGCAGTCGATCGCGCCTTCGCCGTAGCGGAGCAGCGGGTTGCGCGCCGGGTTGCCGAGGATCTCCATTTCGGAGAATTCGGTCTTGCGGTAGAAGACGTCGCCGCGCGCCACCGACCCGCAGCTGTTCATCGCCCACTCGAAGGGCTTGCGATCGGCGACCAGGCGCCGCCAGCTAAACTCGCTATAGCTGGCCGCGTTGAAGCCGAACGCGCGCGTGTCCAGCTCGTCGAAATGGAATTGGCAGTCGAGCATCGCCGAGCGCGCCACCGCCTGACCCTGGACCGAGCTGAAGCTCAGCCCCTCGATCACCGCCTTGCGAAGCACGCTCAGCGGCTCGCGGCCGAGGAAGTCGAGCTGCACCACCCCGCCGATGCCGGGATTGCCGTTGCCGAGCCCGATCTTCATGCCGGTGACCGAGCGCCGGATCGGATAGGTCAGCTCGATATGGACATGGCCGTCGCCCTGGGTCGCGCCGCCGTAGAGGACGCGGCGCACCTCGTTCCACATCCCGTAGCCGTAGATCATCCCCTGACCGCCATAATAATGGCCGGTGCCGTTCAAATGGACCACCTTGCCGGGCGTGTAGAGGCCGAGCGCGTGGACCGCCGGCGCGACCTTGACGATGCGGTCGGAATAGGTCGCCGCGGCGGCGTCGTGGTAGAGCTGGCGCGGGCGGTACAATTCCCTGAGGTCGCCGACCACCGGCCCGAGCGCCGGGTTCGTGTTGGTCGTGTAGAACGGATATTGCTCGTCCAAATTCTGCCACAGGCCCGGCTGCTCGCCGTTCATCGCCGCATTATATTCGAGCTCGAGCGGGTCGTTGTAGAAAGCTGCCTCGGCGTCGAGCGCCTGGTAGCGCACCGGCTGCCCGGCCAGCGTGGCGTTGCTGGTGTACCAGATCGCTGCCGCGTCCGAATTCTGGAACACATTGGCCGAAACGTCGCGGTGGTTGCGGGTCGCGGTGGCCGTGTAGGCCGGGTGCATCGAGCCCGGAAACACGCAGGTCTCCATCACGTTGACGGCGCTGTTGACCTCGTTGTGGAAGCCGTTTTCGCCGTTCGGCCGCGCCTCGACCCAGCACGACCGCCAGTAGAGCGGATGCTGGATGTTGCGGTAGGGCCGGTCGACCACGCCGATCGCGCTCTCGCCGCCGCGCGCGATCTCGCGCGCGAGCTGGTCGAGCCAGCGCTGCACGTAGACGTCGGCCGGCTCGTCGCCGGTCTTGCGGAAATATTCCGGGGTCAGCCGGCCGAGCCTTTTGTAGACGGTCTGCGCCTGCACCGACTTGACCCAGCGGCCCTGCCCGCCGGCATCGTCGGCGTCGACCTCGGCTTCGACCGCCTCGGCGTCGTCGTCGGCGAGCGTCACGAACAGCCCCTCGCGGCCGCGTTCGGTCAGCACGATCGCGCGGCCGACCGGCACGTCGGCGAAATTGGCGAGGATGACGCGGTCGCTGGCGATCAGCGCCTGGGTGGAGCCGCCGCTGAGCAGCGCTGGCCGGCTCGTCAGATAGTCGCCGGCGCCGTCGAACGCGAACCAGCTCGAGGCGCGCCCGGCCGCGTTCGGCAGCACCCTCCCGCTCTCGCCCTCGGGAACGAGGAACGCCCGGCCGGCGAGCAGGTCGACCGCATCGTCGGTTTCCTGCAGCGCCCGCATCTGCCGGTCGAGCGCATCCTCGTGGCTCTCCGCCGGGAAGCGGTCGGCGGGCGTGTAATCGGTCGGCTGCGAGCGCGGCGTGCGGCGGACGATGCGCAGCAAGGTGCCGGCGGTGCCGGCGCTGGTCTTGGCGATCGATCCGGTGCCGCCATTGCCGCCGGACACGCTATAGTCCGGCCCGCGCGCGAGGATGGTCACTGCCCCGGCCGCGATCCGCGCGACGACCAGCTCGTCGGCTGCCTCGAACTCGAACGGCACCGGATGGACCAGCGTCGAGCCGTTCTCGATATAGTCTTCGCGGGGTTTCCGGACCGGCACGGTCATTGCGGTGACTCCTCAAGCACGTTGGCGAAATCGGGGGAGCGCTCCGGCTCGGCTTCGCCGGGCCCCCACCAATAGTCCTGGCCCCGGTCGGCGGCGTAGCGCTCGATCGCGCGGAAGCTGCGCCGGTAATTGGGGTCGATCTGCTCTTGGATCTGATCGGCGACCATCCGGTCGAAGGCGAGCCGGTCGTACCACAAGCCCAGAAAAGGGGTTTCCCGCTTGACGAACTCGATCGTGTCCCACAGCGGCGTTTCGCTGGTCGGCAAGGCCGCCGCATCCTGCAACACCTGGGGGCCGACCCCTGCCAACGTCTCCGGCAGGTTCTGGCCATATTGGTTCTTTGCTGCTGCGCCGAAAAAGTCGCCGAAGATGCCGAAGCCGCCGCCCTGCACGAGCGCCGCGCCCCAAAAGCCGGGATTGAACTCCATCTCGCCCGTCTTTTCGTTGTAGAATGGAGCGTCCTTGGCCGACCGCGGGTCGCGTCCCTTCGCGATCTCCTTGAGCGTTAGGGACACGGCCCCGCCGATCGTCACTCCGATCAGCAACCCGGCCGCATACCGCGCCTTGTTCGCGCCGGCTTGTTCGAGCGCCCGGCGGCCGTGGCTGAGCAGCACCGAAATGCCGAAGCTCCGGAACAGCAGCGGCCCGGAACGGGCGATCTCGCCGATCACCGTGCCGGCGGGGGCGACGCTGTTCATCAGCGCCTTCGTGCCGAGGTCCGCCACCGGCACCGCATAGTCGGTTTCGGTGAGGATCATTTCCAGCAGCCTGTCGCCGACATGCTGGTCGGGCACGTCTTGCGGGAAGAACCATCGCTCGCCTGCCTCCTCGCGGAGCGGCGTCGACCGGATTACCTCCCAGTCGTCGGCGGTGAAGCCGTAGCGCTCGATCCCGCGCCGCAGCGCCGGCTCCATCGCCCGCCAGTCCTTGCCGAACTGACTTTGCAGCGTGTCGGCGAACTCCATCCCGAACAGCCAGCGATGGTTCTGCGTCCAGCCGTTGAGCCCGGACGCGCGCAGCACGCCGTCAGCAAGACGGCGCGATACCTCGCCCGTCAGCTCCTCGAGCAGGTAGCGGTGCTGCGCGGCCGTCGCCGTTGCCCAGGCCTCGGCCATCAGCCCGCGCCGCACCGCCATCTTCCGATGCTCGGCCGATAACGGATTGAACGTCTTGGCGTAGTCCGCGACGCCCGCGGCCGCCGGCAGGCCGTTGAACCGGCGCGTCGTCGCCGAAAAGCCGATGTCGCCGACCGCGGAGAGCACGGCGAAGCCGAGCTTTGTCGAGACCTGCCACGACCGGAAGGCGGAGCCGATCAGCGCCATCGTCCGGTTTTCCGGGCGGCCGAGTTCGCCGCGATACTGGTCCCACAGCCGGCCGATCACCTTGCTCGACTTGTGGGCGCGGCCGATCGCCTTGCTATCCGCATCGTCGGCGATTTGCGCCTGCTTCACCAGGCTGTCTTGAAGCCAGCGCACGCTTGCCGCCGGGTCCGGCCCCAATATCTCCATCGCCGCGATGTCGCGGGCCATCAGGTGCATGTGCGCGGTCATCGCGTCGAAGGCGTTGCCGCTGCCGAACCTCGCCTGATAGTCGATCCAGTCGCCGGCCGCGCGAAAGTGGAGGAAGCGGTGTTCGGTGCGCCGCGCCCCGATTGGGCCTCCGCCCCCATGGCCGGGCTCGCGCCCCGCCCAGCCGTCGCTCCGGATTGTCTCGAATACGTCGCGCAGCACCGCGTCGAGCGCTTCGTCGTCGAACGGCTGCCCGGTCGCATCGTCGATCATCCGGCCGCGGTCGAGCTTCGGGGCGACGAAATCGCGCCAGGCTGTGAAATGGTCCCCACCGGTGCCGAGCACCGCCGCTGCCCGCCGCACCAGCGCGCTGTCGTGGCTTTGCGGCAGCCCCCATCGGTCGAGCTTGCCGATCGCGCCGCCGGCGGCGTTGAAGCGCTGGCGGAGCATTTCCGCCGCCTGGCGCCAAGCGTCCGCCAGCTCCCTGGCGGCGAGGTTGCCGCTATCCTCGCCGAACAGCTCGCGCACGATGTCGCGCATCTGCGCCGGGTTGCGGAGCGCGCCCCACAGGCGGCGCCGATGGTCGTAGAGGATGTTGGTCGTCAACGCCTCGACGCGGCCGAGGATCGCCTTGCGCCGCGCCTCGATATTCGAAATGTCGCGCGCGCGGCTGTCGCGGTCGAAAAAGGCGCGCGCGGCATGGGTGAAGTCCCCGGCATAGCCGAGCATCAGCTCGAACAGGTTCTCCTGCGCTTTCACCTGGAGCAGCGCCCGCCTTTTCGCCTGCAGCGCCGCGCGCTCGATCGCCACGGCCGTTTCCTCGCCCGCTGCGGCCGCGGCGGCGGCATCGCCCATCGACCGGCCGTGGTGGCGCTTGCGCCGGCTGTAGAGCAGTGCCGCCCGGTCCGCCTGCTCGGGCGTGATCCTGCCCGCCTCGAGCAGTTCGGGGATGCAGCGATCGAGGCTCATGCCTCGCCTCCCCGATCGTAGCGAAGCAGGAAGGCGCGGCTGCCGAGGATGAAGGGGAACAGCAGGAAGGCGAGGGCGATGCTCACAGGCACCCCCTTAGGGTGGCCGCGAACGCTTCCTCCGCGTCTATCTCATCGAAGATCGCGGCGAGCGGCTCCTCCCCGCCATCCTCGGCGAGCCGGTAGGTCGGCTCGGGCGCCGGATCGAAACCGGCCAGCGCCTCTCTTACTCGGCCGCCCCGCCCTTCGCCGCCTCCTCCGCGTCGAGCCGCGCCTGCATCCGCGCCACTACCGCCGCCGCTTCCTCCCGCATCGAGGTGAGCGTTGAGCCGTCCGGGGTCGAAGCTCTGGAGGTAATAGGCTTCGTCGAAGGTGAGCGCCGAGGGCTCCCTGCCGAGCCGGGTCCTGACGACATCGCCGATCCTCCTGTCGATCGTTTCCACCATCTTGCGCGTCGGCGCAAGGCTGCCGCTGCGCGCGCCCGATGCGAGCGCGATCACGCCGGCCACTTCGCCGCCCTGGGCGCGGATATGGTCGGCCATTTCGGCGACGGTGCCGCCCTGGGTGACCACGTCGTCGACCAGCACGTACCGCCGCTTCGGCACCACCGCCCCGTTGAACTCGGGCCGGTGCGCGATCCGCGCCGGTCCCTTGAGGCCGCGGCGCCTCGGCCCCGGTGCCTGGACGATGCCGGTATCGACCGCGATGCCCGTCGCGCGGCCATAATGGACCGCCAGCGCCAGCGGCAGCTTGTTCAGGCCGGCATCGCCCTTCTTCACCACCGGCGCGAGCACCACGTCGCCCGCCCCGACGAACCGCACGAGCGCCGCATCGACATTCTCCGGCGTCACCAGGTCGCGCACCAGCTCGAGCGCCGCATCCTCGTCCCCGGTCTTGGCTTCGGCGTAACGGGGATGGACCTCGACTTTTTCATAGGCCCTGCGGTCGCCGGCGAAGGTCGCCAGCACCTTCCCGGCTTTGGCCGGGATCCCGAAGGCGCGGATCGGCCGGGAAACGGCCGCTGGATCGCCGCCGCGCGCTTCGGGCTCCACAGCGCCGCCGCCGGTCCCCTTCGCGCCTGGCGCCGCCTCTGCGGCGGCTGGCGGCCTCAAATCGTGGTCGAGGCTTTCCGCCTGTTGCTTCGCACCATCGCCCGCAGGGTCGTCGAACCGGGCAAGCGCGGAGGGATCAGCCGTGTCGGGAGCGGGCTTGACGGCCGCCGTCAGTCCGCCGTGAGCATAAGAAATTGCCTCGGCGACTTCCACACGATCTATCCTCGGTCGCCCGCCAACTGCAGCAATCGCAGCGGCGATCCGCCACGCAGCTTGGACCGCCGCATCGTCGGCGCCGCTCATGGACCGCCATTGCTCAATGAGGTTTTCGGCGCGGGCCGCGGGCTCCACCGCCAGCATTCCATCGATGTCGGCGGCGGCGGCCGCGTTGATCGATCGCACCCGCTCCATTAACTCTTCGTCCGCAGGATCGAAGATCCAAGTATCGGGGATCAGACGGCGCGCCTTCACATCCGCCGCCGCCTCGCCTATATCGGCCTCGTCCCCGAGGCCGGGGGAGCCGTCCCGGCCGCCACCGGCACCACGTCCGACCTCCGGCGCCGGCGGGGCTCCACCCTCCCGCTTGTCGAACGCGGTCAGCAGCCAGGTCTTTTGCTCACGGTCCCAGTCGAGCCGCACCACCGCCGCCTCGCCCGGATTTTCGAGATAGACATAGCCGGCGCGACGGTCCGGCCGCACGTCCATCGCCAGCAGCCGGTCGGGCAGGTCGTCGATCATGTCGGGATGCTTCGCGTCGATATGCGCCAGGCCGAAGCCGTCGTCGCCGCCGCGTCCCCACGGCACCGCTATGTCGCCGAGGTCGGGATGATAGAGCGCGTCGGGCGACCACCCCGTTTTGTCGCCGCGCAGCCGCGCGACGGTCTCGCTCCAGTCGTCGATGTCGTCGATGCGCGGCCCCCAGTCCCGCGCCAGCACAGCCTCGGTCTCGGAGTCGCGCTGGCCCTCGGGGAAGGCGTCCCGCCGCAGCCGCGGCGCGCCGAGGTCGCCGCGCACGAACGCGCCCTCCGCCCCCGCCGCGCCGATCCGCGCCGCCAGCCGGTCGACGCGCTTGTTCCAGCCCTTCCTGTACTTCGCCTTGCCCGGGACCGTGTCGGCGATGCGGTTGAGGTGCGCCCGGTAGAGGCCCAGCGCCCGGCCGACGTCGCCGCCGGCCTCGCCGACGATCCTTTTGCCGACCTTGCGGCCGCCGATGAACCCGGCGTCGAAGCCGACCGCCGCCACGCCGGCGGGTTGCCCGTCCAGCTCCGGGAACCAGTAATTGCGCTTCGAGATCGCGATCGCCTGCGCTTCGGTCAGGCTGGCGACGTCGACGCCGGGGTTGAACTTGGCGGCGATCCCCCATTTGGTGGTGCCGCCGTCCGCCCAGCTGTAATTGACCACCTGCGCCCCGCCTTCGAGGTCGTTGATCACGAACCGGATCAGATCGTCCTGCGACAGCGACGTTCCACGTGGCACGGCCGTCGCCGGCAGTGGCCCCGGCGCCGCCGTGCCGGCGAGCGCCGCCGCGCGCGGGCTTATCGGCTGCCCGGTGAGCCGCGCCAGCGCTTCCTCGAGCTTTGCGATGTGCGCGGCGTCGCCGGCAAAGCCCGGTTCGAACGGCGAAGCCTCGATGACCTCGGCGTGACGATCCGCCACGTTCAGCGCCGCCCGCTCGATCGGCGTCCTATACTCGTCCGGCACCGCCGCCCGGAACGCCTCCGCTGCGGCGCGGCCGTCGAGCGTCCCGGCCTCGGCCCACCGTCGCCGGATCGGCTCCGGCGTCGCCGCGAACAAGGTGGACACGATCCGGTCGTAATCTTCGCCGGCGCTTTGCGCCGCCTTGCCGATCGCGCGCGGCGCCAGCTCGATCCCGGCGCGGAAGCCGCCGGCGGCTGTGCCCGCGAACAACACCGACATCGCTTGGTCGGCAAGCGTGTAGTCCGCGCCGAGATCTCCGTAATTCTCGGCGGCGAAGGGCTGCGACGCCCCCTCGATCGCCATGCTCACGCCGGCCTCGGACCCGACACGCCCAGCCAGCGTCCTCCCCCAGCCGCCGAGCGGTAGCGTCATCACGTTCAGCGGGTCCCCGAACGACCCGGCCGCGCCGCCGACGAACATCCCGACATGGCCCCACCCGCCCGCGCGCGCCTGAATGTCGCGAGCGTCGGCCAGCGCCGCCGCGTCCCGCTTTTCCACCTGCGCCAGATATTCGTCGGGCGTGTCCGGCACCTCGGCCAGGAACTTCGGATCGGCGGCGCGGCGGCGGCGGATTTCCGCGTGGATCGCCGCCGCCATCTGGTCGCGGCTCATCCGCCCCCTGGCGCTGAAGCTGAGCCGCGGCCGCAACCAGTCAGAGAGCCGGTCCTCGGCGATCATCGCCGGATTGACGAACCGGTCGCCGAACGGTCGCCCCTCGTTCAGCACGTCGAGGATCGGGTCGTAGGCTTCCTTGAGCCGCATGTGGCGAGCGTTCGAATTGCGGGCGAGGAACATTTCGTCCCACGATGCCTGCACGGTGTCGGCAAAGCCGGTCTCCGGCTCGGGCGTGCCGAGCCGGAAAACCTCCGGTTCGACCGGTTCGACGAAATCGAGGGGAGAGCGCAGCATGTTAGCGCCCCCCGACTTTGCGGATATCCAGCCGCCACGGCCCGCCCCCCTTGGCGGGAAGGAAGCCGGCGCCGGTCCAGAACTGGTAGATGCCATCGCCGACCGCGACTGGCTCGAACTTCTTGATCTCGCCGGAATAGACTGGCGCCGCATCCTTGGCCTGGCTGCGCACCGGCAGCCTGCCGCCGACCGCGCCACGCATCAGCGCCTCGCCATCGGCCCGGAACAACCGCTGCTCGAACTCGGCTTCCGTCATGTCGACGGGGAGCACATAGGCCCGATCCCCGCCAAGCGCCGGCATCGATCCGAAGCCGCCGCGCTTCGCGCCGCCCTCGCCGGCCGCGCCGAGCGCCTGGTGGAGCGCCATCCGGAACCGATCCTCGTTCCAGCCGTCCGCGCCACCCCGCGCCGATCGGGTCGCGTAGAGGTTTTTGGCCGTCTCGTAGAGGCCGGCACGATAGGCTTCGGGCAGCCCGCGCAGCGCCGGCGCGATCTCCCCCATCACCACCCTCGCCTCGGCCTCGCTCCATATCGCCGGATTGGCCTTGAGCGCGTCGGGGCCGGCGAGCGCGTCGCGCATCCGTTGCGCCGCCACCCGTTGGTCGGGCAGGGTCGACAGCCGGATCGCGATCTTGAACGGTTCATCATGTTTGGCGATCAGCTCGGCGGCGCCCCTGATCCGCGCCGGGTCGCCGAACCGCATCAGGGTCTCGGCGACTTCCCGCCGCGCCGCCGGCCCCTGGTCCAGCCGCTCGGCGAGCTGCGGCACGAGCTGCGGCGGGATGTAGGGCGCTGGACGGCCCGTGGCGCGGCGGACTTTCTCCGCCCAGGCCGCATAGGCGCCGAGCTTGGCCGGGTCGTCGAAGTCGAAATCGGGCGGCGCCAGCCCGTTCGCCGCCGCATAGCCGCCTGGATTGTCGTTATATTCGGCGATCCGCGCCGCCTTGATCGCTTCGACCTGGTCGAGCCTTATGTCTTCGGCGGGCGTCCTTTTCTCGCCCTTGGCCCGCAACGCATTGATCTCCTCGTCATAGCGCTGCGCCGGCCAGCTTTGCGTCTCCCGGTTGATGCCGGCCCGCTGCCGCTTGACGTTGAAGTCGTAGGCGATCCCTTCCTCGCCGATCAGGCCGGCGGCCTCGGCGGCATTGGCGAGCTCGGCGTCCGGCACATCCTCCCCCGCCGCCAGGCGCTTGTCGATCAGATCGAGCGCATCCTTGACGGCGGCGATGCGCAGCCGCGCCGCGGCCGCCCGCTCCGCCTCAAGCCGCCGTTCCTCGACCCCGACATGCGACACCAGCGCCTTGGCTGTGTCCGGCTTCAGCCAGGTCGCGAATTCGCCGCTGTCGAGGGCCTGCTTCGCTTCTTCCGCCGGCAGCGCGCGGACATAGGCTTCGGCGAGCAGGTTGCGGAGCGCGGCCTTCCCCTCGCGCTTCTTCTCGTCGGGCGCGGTCCACGCGTCGATCGTCGCTTCGCCGGCCGCGACTTCCTCGATCAGCGCCTGCCGCGTCGGGTTGAGCCGCACCACCTCGGCGGCGTAGCCGGCCTGGTCCTCGAAATCCTGTCCCTGCCGGTTCCCGCGCGCCGCCGCCTCGAAGGTGAGCGCCCGCGCGCCGAGCCGGGCGCGCGTGTCGGCCAGCTCGATCGACACCCGGTTGCGGGCGCCCTCGTTGCCGATGCCTTCGAGCAGCTTCGCCTGCCCCTTGTCGTACCAGTCGAGATAGGCGGCGGCATGGCCCGCCCCGCCGGGCGGCGGCGCTTCCTCGGCTTCGATCCGGCGGCGCTCGGCCTCGAGGCGGAATGCCGCCGCCTGCCTGGCCGCGTCGACCGCCGCCGCTTCGTCCTCGCGCTTCTTCGCCTCGTCGGCCCGGCGCCGCGCTTCGGCCGCCATCGCCCCGCCCAGCTCCTCCATCCCGCGCCCGGCGTCGGCGCCGAACGCGGCGGCCGAGGCGCCGCCATAGACCGGCGTCCCGCCTGGGCTCACCTGCGAGCGATAGATGTCGCTCATCCCCGGCCCCTCATGTGCCGCCGCCCGCATAGTCGACGCCCTTCGCGACCCCGCCGGCCGCGCCGAAGAAGCCGCCGATCAATTTGCTTACGCCTTCCCGATAGGCGAGCTTGCCCTCGACGCGGTGGCCGGCGGCGGCCGCCGCGGCGCGCCGCCGGATGGTGAGCGCGTCGAGCTCGGCCTCGATCGCGCTTTCCCTGAGCGCGTCGAGCGCGGTGCCGGTGCCGGGCATCAGCCCGCCCGACGCCTGGCCGACTATCTGCCGGCCCATCGCCAGCCGCGCCGCGTCGCGCACCCGCGCTTCCTCGGCGGCGCCGTCGCGCTCCGCATTGACCGCATTGGCGCGGGCGACGGCGCGGTTGTACTTGCCGGCCTCATAGCCGGCGACGCCCTGCACGATCGCTCCGGCCGCCTGCATCCCCATCGCCGCCTCCATCAGCGGCCTCCCGCTTCCGGCGGGCGCACCCGCGCGAACAGCTTGTGCGTCGCGCCGTCCGGCCCCCAGCACGGCAGGTCGCAGACGAATGCGAGCCCGACCAGCCGCGGCCACCGGCACTCGGCCTCGACCTCGGCCCTCGCGATCGCCTCGATCCGCGCGAGCGGGCTTTCGGCGATGCGGGCGCGCGCGAACCGCGTCACCGCGAGGTGCGCGGCGCCGATCCCCGCGGCGAGCAGGGCCCAGGCCACCGCATGGCCGGCGGTCCGCCCGCTAGGCGGCCACAACAGGCGGAAGCCGGCGCAGGCGACGACGCGGCCGCCGGCAATGGCGGTCCAGGCCGGCCCGCCCTCGGCCAGCTCGCGGCCGTCCTCGATCGACAGGACCGGTCGCGTCACCCCCAAGCAGACATGCTGGCTCGGCTGCAGCGCGAGCTGCACGGCATCGGCGGCCAGCATCGGGCGGAAGGCGACCGCGCCGCTCATTCCGAAATCTCGTAGGTCGGCATCAGCGCCGTGATCATGCACGGCAGCGGATCGTCCGAAATGATCGTCGCCTGGCCAGCGCGCCCCCAATTGCCGCCGATCGCCTTTTGCACCGTGTCGCCGTTGAACGGCTCGACCGGTCGGTCCATCCGGCCGCTGCCGGGCCGGTCGACGATATAGTCGCTGTTGGTCCCGTCGGCATTGACCCTGACGCCGACGCTGTTGAGCAGCCGCATGACCAGCCCGACGATGCGCTTGCGCTTGCCCTGGCTGGTGAAGCCGGCCCGACCCTTGATCTCGGGCCGCAGCGGCGTCAGCCGCCCACCATAGCCGCGTCCCACGTGGAACTTGGTCGGCAGCCATGGCAGGTCGAAGCTGCCGTCGCCGGCGACGACGATGTCGGGCACCACGGCGCCGTCGGCGAGCACCTTCACATTGCGGTTGGCGAGCCAGGTCAGCCCGGTGATATGGGTGGAGGCGGGGTTGAGGACGGTGGTGCCGCTGTCGACGAAGAACGCATCCTCGAGCGGGGTGTCGTCGTCCCAATAGTCGGCCATGACCTCGACGCTGCGGGCGCCGTCATAGTCGCACAAAGCCCACAGCTCGTCGCGCGCGCCGTCCGCCGCCGGCAGCGCCGCCGCCGACAGCACCTTGCCCCCGCCGGGCAGCACGATCCGTGCGAAGCCCTTCACTTCCTGCTCGGGCGCGTGCGGGTGCGCGGCGAGCACGCCGTCGTTCCGCACCGCCCACAGCATTTCTTCCGGCTCCTGCTGGAAGGCGAGCTGCTTCACCCCGCTCTTGGTGATGTGCCGCGCCCAGACCGTGATGTTGGTCGCCGCGTAGCGGTCGCGGCTGAAATCGTAATCGGCCTCGCGCAGCTTGCGCGCGCCGCGCTGCGCGAACACGAACGAGGTGCCGACCCCGCACGGCTGCACCCTGGCCGAGCGGTAGACGCTCTGCGGCACGCATTCGATATTCTCGCCCGACAGGCCCTGCGCCGAGTTGATCGGGCCGATCGCATATTCGCCGCTGGCGGTGCCGATGATGATCTTGCGGTCGGCCTTGGCCCACAGCACCGGGTCGGCGATGTCGAGCCGGCGGCGGAACGCCATGTCGGGCAAGAGCAGCCCGCTGTCGGTATGCGAGGCGAAGTTGATGCCGCCGCCGCCATAGTCGCCGACCACCGAGCCGATAATCTCGAAATCGGTGAAGAAGATCAGCCGGCCGCCGAACAGCAGAACGTGGCGCGGCCAACCCGCCGCCGCCGAGAAGCGGGCATGCGACCAGCGGTGCGTGGCGACGCTGGTCGTGCTGTCCGGCAGCCGCCGGCTGACGGCGAGGGTGGCGGTGGTGCCGCCGCCGCCGATCGCGGTGATCGTGCCGAACCCGAACTGGTCGTGCAGATACTTCCACTTGACCCCGCCGGCGGCCTTTTCGTTCACGTCGAGCCCGTCGACCATCCCGTCCCATTCGGAGCCGCGGCTGTGGGTCGGCTGCAGCGTGCCGGTGCGCCCCGCCGTCTCGGCCTCATAGACCCTGCCGTCCGACCGCAATTTGTCGCCGACAGCGACCCCGTCGATGCCGACCTGCCACGCCTTCACGTCCGAAAAGTCCTTGGCCTCGATCCGGAACGGCGCGCCGACATGGCCGGCGACGAAGATCGCCGAGCTCGCCGTCACGGTGACGCTGCCGGTGACCGCGCTGGCGGTGACGGTGACCGCCTCGTCGATATTCTGGTCGGCGAACGGGCCGTTCTTCAGCGCCGGCGCGCTCAGCGTGAAGGTCGCCGCCGACGTCCTGGCGAGCGCGCGCGGGGCGTGGCTGCCATGGGCGAGGTAGAGCCGGTCGTAGCTTTGCTGCTGCGACAGCTCCGCCGCCTCCGCCGCGCTGTACGGCGTCGCCACTTCATAGGCGACGCCCGGCGCCGTCTCGATCCGCCCGCCGTTGGTGTAGAAGCGCAGCGCCAGATCGCCCCATTCGAGCGCATAGGCCTGGGTGATGTTGAAGATGAACATCGACAGCCAGCCCGCGCTCGCCATCGCCTCGCGTATGTAGCGGAAGCCGGGCCGCTTCATCGCCGGCCCCTCGACGGTCGGCACGATATTCTCCATTTCAGCGACACCGATCGCGTAGATCGCGGTATCGACGCGGCCCTCCATCCGGCGCGACAGCTCGCCGCCGTTGAAGCTGGTGGTGATCGGGGTGGCCTTCTCAGCCATAGCGCGCCGTGATCCAGCTCGAGTCCTCCGTCTCGATCGGCGGGTCCTCCTTCGCGTCGACGCCCGCCGCCTTGGCGATGGCGGCGCGGAAGGCGGACCAGCAATCGGCCTTGCGGCCGCGGTCGCCGGTGATCCGATCGCAGACGGTCCAGCCGAGCAGGTTTGAGAAAGCCTCGACCAGCAGATCGTCCCACAAGGCCGTCTCGACCAGGTCGGCGGCGTAGAGGATGAACAGCGGCCCGGCCGTGTCGGCGAGCACCGCGCCGCGCTCGAACTTATAGGCG
The DNA here is from genome assembly GCA_035942355.1 of Allosphingosinicella sp. Classification (GTDB taxonomy): domain Bacteria; phylum Pseudomonadota; class Alphaproteobacteria; order Sphingomonadales; family Sphingomonadaceae; genus Allosphingosinicella. Next base: position 37,645 of record DASZDE010000107.1, read on the forward strand.
GCGCGCGCGCCCGGCGGGTCGATCACCTCGACCAGGCGGAGGAAGTCGCTCGGGACCGGGAAACGGTGCCGGAACGGATAAGGGGTGGAATAGCCGGGGCTGGTCGGCGACTGCGCACTCAGCTCGGCCCGCGTCATCGAGCAGTTGAACTTGCCGCCGCGCAGCACCGCGCGCCGCACCGGGCTCCATGCGGCCCGGATGGTCCGCGCCGCATGGCTGTCCTGGTCCGGGTCGCGCAACTGATCCTCCTCCCCGATCTTGGAGAGGGTGAGGTTGGCGATCGTCACGAAGTCCGACATCGTAACTCCAGCGCCGCTGCGAAAAGTGGGGACCGGTTTTCCGCCCAGCGGCGCGCGAGCGGAAAGGGGCGCGCTCCTATGCGGCCGCCTGCGGGAAGCCGTGCTCGATTATCTGCTTCCTGATTTCGTCGAGCAGGATCAGCGCCTCGCCCTTGGGCATCGTCGTCACGTCGAAATTGACTTCGATCCCGTCATTGCCGGTGATCGCGCTGCCGGCGACGACCGCGACGTCCTGAGCCCGCTGGCCGCGCTTGATCCTGAGTTTGAAGGTCGCCATCGTCTTGCTCCGCTGGAGGGGTCATCGGGGCGGCGCCGCTCTTGTGGTCGCGCCGCCGCCCCGGCTCAGGCCTGACCGCCCAAATCAGGCCGAGGTGGTGTAGAACAGCTCGGTGACGAGCGTTCCCGAGGCCGGGAGCGCGGCCGCCGCGATCGTGCCGAACACGTCCTCGGGCGCCTCCAGCGGCGCCTGCGCCATCGCCGAGGCCTTGCCGTACATGGTCGGCGTGTCGAGGGCGGTGAAGGTGCCCGCCGCCTTGTACTTGGCGGCCGAGGCGGCGCTGCCGACCGCGAGCGTCGAGGCGCCGAGCGACGTGTCGGTGTCGAGCCGAACCCCGGCGAAGGCCGCTCCCGCCGGCAAAGTGCCGAAGAACAGTTTGTCGCCGATGGGCTGGCTTTCGAGGTCGAACACCTCGACGATCCGGCGCTCTTTGGCGCCTACCTTGCGCCCGTCCGGGCTCTGCTGCGGCAGCGCGCCGCTTTTGGCGGCGGTGTAGGTCGAACCGTAATAAGTGGCCATCTTTCCTCTCCCTTGTCGCTGAAACTCCGACGCGGCGGGGCTTCAGGGACAAGGGCGGGCCGCGCGCGGCGGCCCGCCCGCGCCGTCACTGCTTCTTGTTAAGGATGTAGCCGACCTTGCCGCTGTCGGTCCGGGTCGCGGCGCCGCAGGTCGACGCGTAAATCTGGATCGACAGATGCTTGTGCCGGAGCGGCCCGATATCGGTGATGAGGTCCCACCAGGGCACCCGCACTAGGCCGGATTTCTTCCAGAACGGCGTCTTGCGGTTGCCGCTGCCGGCGTCGACCAGGCTGGCATTGTGGAACAGCGGGTTTTCGGTCTCCATCTCGATGAAGGTGAAGCCCATCAGCCGCCGCAGCTTGCCGTCGCGCAGCTCGCCGCCCTCGGCGCCGAAATCCTTCGACGTGACCGGCATTTCCTTGAGCAGTTGGTCGGTGTCGTCGGCGGTGACGACCATGTACGCCACCTCGTTCGGGTCGTTATACTGCTCGGCGAGCATCTTCTTGGCCGCGGCCAGCTTGGCGATGTTCATGCCCGTGGCGGTGGCGGGAACCCCGCCGACGTCCGAGCCGATCACGTTGCCGCTCGGGAACGGAACCGCGGTCGGCCCCTGATAGCTGCCGGTCAGCATGTTGCCGAAAAAGCCGGCGATCACTGCGTCGTCGCGGGCGCGGTTGATCGTCGCCCGCCCCGTCTGCATATAGGCGCTGGTCAGCGCGATCTTGGTCTGCACCTGGTCGTTATTGTCGACCAGCTCGGCATAATAGTCGAAGTCCGGCTTGGCGCAGAACAGCCGGCTATGGCCGGTGTTCGCATATTGCGTGTCGCCGTGGCGGCCGTCGTTCGACCCCTTCATCGACTTGACGTGGCCGATAATGTCGTCGAGCTGCTTCAGCTCGTCGCCGGGACCGCCGCGCTCGTCGAGCAGCGGCCACACCAACGGCTGCGTCTGCTGCAGCGCCAGCCGCATGTTGTTCTGGAACGTGACCTGGAATGTGGTTGGAACCTGGTCGCTCATGGCGCCCTCCCAAAATGGTGTTGAAGCCAGATTGCGAAGGGCTTGCCGGCGCGCCGGGCCGCTCTATCGTTTAACGCCCGCGGTCGGCGGATGCGTCCGCATCAGGGGCCGGGCCATGATCGGGCTTGCCGGCTCACCAGTCTCTCCTGTCCATGTCCGGAGAACGACATGGCCGCGAAGCTCTCATGGAACCCCGCGGCCTGTCAAGGGTTGGCGCGATGCCGGCGCCAGTATTTTTCAGCAGCCTCAACCGGCCGCCTGCGCCTTCCTGTCGCGATCGGCTGCCACCGCCCCGTTGAGCCGGTCCCAGCGCGCGACCGCCGCCGGGTCTTTCGCGATCAGCTTGTTCTGGAACTCGGTGTCGACGATCAGCTTGTCGATCTCGGCCTGCGCCTCGGCGCCGGTGATGCCGAACCGGCCCTTGCCGCCGCCATGCACCGCGTCTTCGGCCATCCCCGCGCCGATCTTCTGGAAAAGGTCGAGCGCCTTGCCCGATCCGGGCTTGCCGAACTGGATCTGGAACCCGCGCTGGATCGCCGCGAAGTCCGCCGGCTTGAGGCCGAGCCCGCGCAGCGCGCCGTTGACGTCGGCCATCTTCGCGTCCGCCTGGTCGCCCCACTCCTTCATCTTGGCCGCGTAATCGGCATCCTCCGCCGAGGCGGCCGCCTTCATCTGGTCGAGCTGGTGCGCGACCAGGCCCTCAGCCATCGCTTTGAACGCGCCCGCCGGCGTGCCGGCCTTGAACGCGATCTCGCGAAGCGGCGTCACCAGGTCCATGTCGAGATGGTCCTGGCTGATCCCGTCCGGCAGCGCGAATTCATATTTGCCGGCGCTGTCCGGGCGGCCGATCGCCTTGTGGAAGGCGTCGACCTCCTCCGGCTTGGCGCCCTCGCCGGGCACCTTGATCCTGCCACCGTCCGAGATTGCACGCTCGGCCTCATAAGCACTGGCAATCACGTCATCGAGCGACTTCCAACCCTTGGCGACGACCCAGTCGCGGTTCGACGGCTTGCCGCCGTCGCGAGGGTCCGCCGACAATTTGTCGAGGAAGTCGGGGCCGGCACCACCACCATCGCCGCCGCCGGCGGCAGCCGCCGCCGCGGCCGCGGCCGCAGCGTCCCCACCACCCTGGCCACTTTGGCCGCCGTCGCCGCCTTCACCGCCCGTCCCGCTACCCGATCCACCGGCTCCCGCCAGCGCGGCGGCCGCGCCGCCCTCAGTCTCCAAGCCCATCGTCTATCTCCATGAGTTTCTGGACCTTGGCCTCGTCCAGGTTGAGGTGCTGCGAAATGCGCAGCCACATCTCTCGCCGCCCCTGCCGCCTCGCGGCTTCGGTCGGATCGGCGTGGAAAGTCGTCTTGGCGGCGCAGCCGAAGTCGCGCAGGTCGGCGAGCACGACCTCGTGATCGCGGTCGATCACCCCGCCGGGCATGAACACGGCGCGATAGCTCCGCGCCCTGAGGATCGCCATCCGGCGCATGACGCCGATCACGACCCGGCGCGCCTGGCGGAGTAAAGCGGCGCTCATCGGCCTAGCCCCGCATAGATATGCCAATATCCGCGCACCTGGGCGCAGGACCAGCGCGTCTTGCTCGGATCGAAGCCCTTCCTGCGAACGAGGCTGTCGACAGCCTTGACCGTATCGCTGAGGTCTCGGCAAAAATCCTCGCCGTCGCTCAGGTCGGCGTAATAATAATCGTCATGCTCGCGAAAGCGATCCGAGGCCGGGATATTGCTTCGGCCGGCGCTCATGCGGCCATCCCCATACCGATCTCGTTTGCCCGCGCAAGGTCGAGCGCCGCGCCCGCCACCTTCGGCGCGACGGTGCCGAGAGCATCGGCTTCCTCCTTCGCCGCGCGCGCCCGGCGGAGCTCGACCAGCTCGTCGTCGCTGAGCACCCAGCTCGGCCGCACGCCGAGCACTTCGCCGACGTCGGGCATGCCCTTGTCGAAATTGACCCGGTCGAGGGCGTCGGGGCGGCCCGCCGAAGCGGCCTGGACGCCGATTTCCACCCAGCGCGTGAAGGCGGACGCTTCCTGCGCCCGCGCCATTTTGGCCAGCGGGTTGGTCATCACCACCAGCGGCCGCGCGCCCGCCTCGAGCATTTCCGGCGGCATCGGGTCGATCTGGCCAGCGCGCATCAATATGTCGAGCTCGCGCTCGACCATCACGCCCAGCTTCTCGGTTTCGTAGCGGTCGGCGAAGGGCTGGATCAGCACGCCCTGCTTGGCGACCATTTCCAGCACCTGCGTCGCCGTCATCCGGTCGCTTGGATTTGTGAGGATCTTGAAGAACTCCTCCAGGAACGCCGTCTTGATCGGTTCGCGCTCGCCCTGCAGCAGATCGAGCCCGAACGGGAGGTTGCCGCCGTGCGGGATCGGCTGCACCAACAGGTGTCCGTCCGGACTGACCAGGCCCGGGTTGAGCCCGCCCGGCTTGGTGACCAGCTTCGATATGTCGCCGTCGTCGTAGAAGGCGAGCGCCGGGTCCACCGCCTTGTGGCCGGCGCGGATCATGGTTTTCGCCATTTCGTTGACGCCCTTGATCGTGCCGAGCACCTTCATCGCCGGCGAGCGGCCGTATTTGTCGCGCGGGCTCGTGCTGTTGCGCGACACCGCGATCGGCATGCTGTGATAGCCGCCGTTCCTGACCAGCGACTTTTCGTCGACGGCGATGTAGCGGCTCGCGATCGGCTTGCCGCGCCAGTCGAGCCGATCGCGCTCGATCCGCTCATTGGGGCGGACGACGTGCAGGAACTGGAATTTCTCGCCGCATGTCCGTTCCTGCTCCAACGCCTTTTGGATTTTCGGCGGCAGCGCCGCCTCGCCGAACATCTGCCGCGCCTGGCGCGCGCTCAGCTCGAACTTGCGGTGGATCGTGTCGATCCGGCCCCGGAAATCCTCGTCGATGAAGCATTCCGACAGGTGCAGCGCGTTGTAGAACAGACCGCGGCCTTTCCATTCGTCGACCAGCAGCGGAGCGGTGCCGTAGGAGCCGATCTGGCGCCGGTCCTGGCTGAATTGAACGCCGGCGCCGACATGGGGGGCGTAGCGGCACGCGAACAGCCGGTCGGTGGCATGCTCCTGCCAGCGCTGCACCGCCGGCAGCCGCGCCAGATCCTTGTCGAGCACCGTCAGTCCGTGCCAGCGCTGGTTCTTGGGCACCGTCACCGCGCCGAGCGCGGCGTCGAAGCGATCGAGCCCTTCCGGCGCGGTCGGATCGAAAATGTCGACGCCGCGCAGCCCGCCCGGCGAGGTCGGGTCGAAGCCGCCGCCGGAAATGGGATCGACCAGCCGCTCGACCGAGCGGTACATCGGCTCCCACGGCGCCCGCTCGGCCTCCATCTCCTGCTGGCGGAGAAGGTCCGACTTGACCAGGTCTTCATCCTGCAACTGTTCCACTCGACCCTCCCCGCGCTGTTCGCGCTAAAGTCCTGCGGGCGCCTCACAGCGCCGGCAGGATCACCTTCTTGATGCTGACATTGTCGATGACCGCAGTGGCATCACCTCCGTTCCGAACCTCAAGGAATTGGTTGAGCGCGCTGCTTCGGACGGTGCCGCCATGGGAGCCGGCGCCGAGCCCCGCCACGAGAGCGCTGCCGAAGCCCATCAAGATCGGGTCGTCGGTGCTGTCGACGGTGATCGCGTAGCGGAAGAAGTCGCCGGAGACGATCGGGTCGGGCGAAGTGAGCCGCGCCCTCATCAGCGCGCCGGCAGCCTCGAACAGCAGCTTGCCGCCGGCTACCGAGCAATTAGTGAGGGTCAGCCCGGCCGAGGCGTCGAACGCCGGCTGCGGCCACAATTCCGGGCCGAGATCGTCCTGCTCCAGCACTTCCTTGATCGACACATTGTCGACCACCGCATCGGAGCTGGCGAAGTTGACCACCATCGTGGTCGCACCGCCGCCTGCCAGGACATATTCGGCATAGTCTCCCGCCGCTGTGCGGGCGGCCGTGCCGCCGGTGCCGAGGCCGATCGAGATGTTGCCGGTCGTGATGCTGACGACGCTGTACGCCACGCGATAGATCAACCCCTCGGTCGCGACGATCGCCTGAGAAGCCGTGCCATTGCCAAAGCCGCCAGCGCCATTCAGGGTGCCGCCGGAGATGGTGGGGACCACCCCGTTACCGTCATCGCCCAGTGTCCAGTCCGACCCGCTGGCGAAGCCGCCGTTCGCGATCAGCTCCGGGCCGAAGTCGCCATCCTCCCCGACCGGCGGGGCCAGGCGGCGCCCCGCCAGCGCGGCGCCGCCCAGTCCGCCGCGCGCGCCGCCGCGAAAGCCTGTGAGGCCCCGGTCCATCAAGCGACCGCGATCAGGGAAACGTGGTCCCCGTTCTGGACGAGGAACGGATATTCGGATGCACCGAGCAGTTTGCGGCTGATCCCGGCGCCGGTCTTTTCGGCGACGACCGCCGCGCCGCCGAACTTGATCCGGCAGGCTTCGTCGGTCGTAACGACCGCATAGCGCGCGTCCGCCGGCACGGCCGCGCCGGCGGACGCGTCGGCGGCGATCGCGACGCTCAAGGTGCCGAGGTCGCGGCACGTCAGCGCGCCCTGCGACGTGCCGTAATGGAGCGGCGGTGCGGAGTAGAAGGTGATTTCGGCGGCCATGTCGGTCTCCTTCGGTTGGCGGCTTTTAGAACCTGATCTGCTGCTGGAGCAGCACCCGGCCGTTGCGCCGGACGGTGATCGGCTCGGGGAGCTGGCACCAGGCGATCTGCTCGCCTTCGCTCAACAACCCGAAGCCGGCGACTTTGAGCTCCGGCGCCTTGATGTCGCCGGGCTCGAGCGTGACGTCGGGCAGCAGCATCGCGCCGCGGGCGGTGTGGCGCCACGCATCGCCGTTGACGACGATCGGGACGAGGTCGCGCAGCTCGTGCCTGCCGTCCGAGAACACGATTTCGACGTCGCCGCTCGCCAGCGCCAGGCTGATCAGCTCGCGATCGGCCTCCGCCTTTAACGGCCCGATGGCGCGCCGCTTCGGCGACTTTTCCAGCTTCAGCACCGCCGCCTCGGCGCCCTTCCGGGTGGTCCACCCTTTTTGTGCGCCGAGGCTGCGGCGCAGCTCGGCATTCTCGGCGGTGAGGCGCCCTACCTCCACCTGCAGCGCCTCGATCGTCTGGGCTTCGTCGGCCATGGTCCGTTCCTTTCCTAGCTTCCAAGCGTCGCTTTGCCGGTGGTGCCGGGCGCCGCCTCGGCGCCGGCAGCCCCGGTGATGATGTCGGCGGCGCCGCCTCGGCGGCGGCGGATTTCGTCCTGGTCGGCGATCGCCCCGCGCGCGTCGTCGCGGGTCGCGGCCGGCAGCGGCGACGGCGCCTTAGGCGACTTGTTTATCACTCCGACCGCGCTCAAAAGCGGGCTCGCCACCCATCCCAATGCCTTCATCTCACCCTCCCAAGATCGCGTAATCGCTGTCGTTGACGACGGTCCGGCCCCCGCGCCGGCCCCGGCCGCGAATATCGGCAATGACGTGCTCGCCTTCGAGTGCCGCATATTGCTCGGCGTCGGCGACGTGCGTGTAGAT
>DASZDE010000108.1:0-32147 GCA_035942355.1 Allosphingosinicella sp.
TCGTAGGTCGCGCTCGCGAACAGCCGGTCGTTGGTGCCGCCGCCCGCCGTCTCGGCGATCTGGTCGGACTGGCTGTTGACGAAATAGCTGTCATTGCCGCCGCGCCCGGTCAATTGGTCGGCGCCGCCCTTGCCGTCCAATCTGTTGGCGCCCTCATTGCCGAAGATCGCATTGGCGAACTCGTTGCCGGTCAGGTCGATGCCGGCGGTGCCGCTCGGCAAGGTGGTGCCGATCGTCTCGATATGGCTGGCCGCCTGCAGCGTGAAGTCGACCGAGCTCAGCACCCGGTCGTTGCCGCTGTTGACGCTCTCGAACACCTTGTCGTCGGCATGGTTGACCACGAACGCATCGTTGCCGGTGCCGCCGAACATGCGGTCGATGCCCGCCCCGCCGTCCAAACGGTCGTGGCCGCCCGAGCCGATCAGCCGGTCGGCGCCGCCGAGCCCGAACAGATCGTCGTCGAACGCGCCGCCGCGGATGGTCTGGTCCCCCGCCGAGCCGGTCCGGGTGACCGCCGTGGTGGGCGCGGTGCCGAAGATCACATAGGCCTCGCCGACCTCGGCTCTGTCGCTCATCAAGACTTCGTCATAGACGTCCGCCTGGGACGCGCCGACGATGATGTCCCAGAAGCCGTCGCCATCCACGTCGGCGGCGGAGACGCTGCGGCCGATCCTGTCGCTGTCCCCATCCCCTTGGATGATGAAGCCCTGGGCGGGCAGCACGTTGCCGAGATCGATCGTGCCGAACCCGCCGGCCTTGCCGAAGATCAGATAGACTTCGCCGGTGGCGTAGGCGCCCGACGGCTCGGCGCCGATGGCTCCGACCAGGATGTCGTCGAAGCCGTCGCCATTGACGTCGCCGGCGGACGAGACGCTGGTCGCCGCTGCATCCTGCTCGGCGTCGCCGATGACGGCGAAGCCGTCGGTGGCGGCGATCGGGGCGCTGACATCGATCTCCGGCGTGTCGCCGCCGGGAGGCACCGTTCCGAAGCCGCTCGCCTTGCCGAACAGCACGTAGGCGGCGCCGGAATAGGCGCCATTATCGTCCACCGAAGGCGAGCCGACGATGATATCGTCGAAGCCGTCGCCGTTGACGTCGCCCGCGCCCGAGGCGCTGGAGCCGATCTGGTGGTTGCCCCCGCCGTGGACGGCGAAGCCGTCGGCGGCGGTCATGTCGGCGAGATTGAACGTCCCCGAATGGGTTGTCTTGCCGAAGACGACATAGACGGTGCCGGTGCTGGCGACGAAGCCGGGGTCGGACGGATCGCCGATACTGGCAAAGGGCGCGCCGACCAGGAGATCGTCGATGCCGTCGCCGTTGACGTCGCCAGCCGAGGAAACGCTGTGGCCGGCGAGGTTGGACTGCTTCTCGCCCTGGAGCTCCATGGTGTTGGCCGGCAGGGAGCCGACATCGGGGATGTCGGCGAACGCGCCGCTATGGCCGAAGATCACATAGGCCTTGCCGGTACTCGGATAGGCCGCGTCCGCATGGGGGGCGCCGATGACGATATCGTCGAAGCCGTCGCCGTTGAAGTCGCCGGCATCGGAGACGCTGAAGCCCAGCCTGTCGATGGTTTCATCGCCGCCGATGACGATGAAATCGTCGGCCGTGTGGGCGCCGCCAAGCTCGAGCGTCGCCCGTTCGCCGGTCTTGCCGAAGATCACATAGGCTTTGCCGAAGCCGGGATAGACGGTGGAATATTCCATGGCGCCGACGACGAGGTCGTCGATGCCGTCGCCATTGATGTCCCCGGCCGAGGAGACGCTGAAGCCGACCTTGTCCTGAAGCCCCTCGCCGTGGATTTTGAAGCCGTCGGCCCCGCTCAGATCCTCGAGATCGATCCGCGGGTCGAACGCACCGGTCTTGCCGTAGATCACATAGGCCGCGCCGGCGGCGTAGCCGTTGAGAGCTTGCGGCCCTCCGTAGGGAGCGCCGACGATGAAGTCCTCGAGGCCGTCGCCGTTGACGTCGCCGGCCGAGGAGACCGACCGGCCGGCCTGGTCTTGTTCGAGCTCGCCCTCCAGGACGAAGCCTGCCGAACCCAGCGTAGACAGATCGATGATGGTCGCCATGATGGTCCTCCCCCACAAGGTCCATTCTGGTAGCATTTCGGCGCGGGCGCGGCGAGTCCGAACTGCCGATCAGCCGCGCGGCCTCAGGTCCCGCACCCGAACCGCCTTGCCGGCCGAGCGTTCGAGCGTGCCGGGCGCGCAGGGGTCGACGCGGATGCTGAGCCCGATCCTGTCCTTGACCCGGCCGGCGAGCTGCGCGGCCGCGGCGCGCGCCTGCTCGGAGGTGCAGCCCGGCCGGGTCTCGACCGTCACCGCCACCTCGTCCATGCGGTGGGGGCGGCTGACCTCGATCCGGTAATGCGGGGCCAGGCCGGCGCAGCCGAGGATCTGCTCCTCGATCTGGCTGGGGAACAGGTTGACGCCCCGCACGATCAGCATGTCGTCGGAGCGGCCGGTGATCTTGGCCATCCGCCGCATCGGCCCGGCGGTGCCGGGCAGCAGGCGGGTGAGGTCGCGGGTGCGGTAGCGCACGACCGGCATCGCCTGCTTGGTGAGCGAGGTGAAGACCAGCTCGCCCTCGCTGCCGTCGGGGAGCGGCGTGCCGGTCGCGGGGTCGACGATCTCGGGGTAGAAATGGTCCTCCCAGACGGTCGGCCCGTCCTGCCGGTCGCCATATTCCTGGGCGACGCCGGGGCCGATCACTTCCGACAGGCCGTATATGTCGACCGCGCGGATGCCGAAGGAGGTCTCGATCTCGGTCCGCATCGCCTCGGTCCACGGCTCGGCCCCGAAGATGTCGATCCGCAGCGAGCTCGCCTTGGGGTCGATGCCGCGGGCGCGGAATTCGTCGAGCAGGCTCAGCATGTAGCTCGGCGTCACCATGATGATCTCGGGCCGGAAATCCTCGATCAGCTGGATCTGCCTTTCGGTCTGGCCGCCCGACATCGGGATCACGGTGCAGCCGAGCCGCTCGGCGCCGTAATGGGCGCCGAGGCCGCCGGTGAACAGGCCGTAGCCGTAGGCGACATGGACCTTCATGCCGGGGCGGCCGCCGGCGGCGCGGATCGAGCGCGCGACCAGGCCGGCCCAGGTGGCGATGTCCTGCCTCGTATAGCCGACCACGGTGGGCTTGCCGGTGGTGCCGGACGAGGCGTGGATGCGGACCACCTGGTCGAGCGGGACCGCGAAGAAGCCGAACGGATAGGCCTGGCGGAGATGCTCCTTGGTGGTGAACGGAAACCGCGCGAGTTCGGCCAGGCTCCGGACCTCGTCCGGCCTCGCTCCGGCCGCGTCGAACATCTGCCGGTAGACGGGATTGCCGTCATAGGCGTGGCGGAGGCTGCGCTGCAGCCGCTCGAGCTGCAGCTCCGCGAGCCCGGCCTCGTCGAGGGTCTCGTCGGCGTCCATCGCGAAGGGATCGACGTGCAGCAAAAGCGGGATCCGTCCCGAATTGGAAGATCCCGGCCACTACACGAGCCGGCGGCGGGCCGCCATGGCCGGCGCGGCACTGGCGCCAGGGTTCAGCGGCGATTAAGGGCCGATGAACAGAGTCGCGCGGCCGAGTTCCCACTCTGGCCTGTGCCGAGGCGTTCCGTCTGCAGGAGGTGGGTATGAAATTCGCAGCCGCCGCGATCGCGGCCCTCACCGTCACCGCCATCGCCAGCCCGGCCGCGTCCGCCGAGCGCGGCGGCGGCGGCGATCCCGGTGCCTCGCCACCCAGCAGCGCCTATGTCGATGCCGCCATATCACGCGGCCACGGCCCCTCCGGACGGCATAGGGGGTTTGGCGGGGGCGGCTGGCGCGACCAAGTGTGGGACGGCCGCTGGTCGCGCCACCATGGCCTGTTTCGCAAGCGCGGCTTCTTCGGCCGCGACCGGCTCGGCGGCGGCTATGCCGGCTTCGGCGGCTGGGGCGTCGGCGTGACGCTCGCCAATGGTCCGGTCCTGTACGATTACGACCGCGGCTATCCCTACGATCATTTCAATTATGGCGAGCGCGGCGAGCCTGATTACGCGCCGCGGCGGCCGCGCTGCGACACGGAATGGACCTGGGACGCCCGCGCTCGGGAGGAAGTGCCGGTGCGTGTCTGCCGCAATTAGGGGGCCGCGCTGACCTTGGCCACGCTGAGCGCCGGCATCCTCCTCTACCGTCGCCTCGACTGCGAGCTTGCCGTGCTGCTCGTCCATCCCGGCGGGCCGTTCTGGCGCGGCCGCGACGAAGGCGCGTGGATGATTCCCAAAGGGCTGGTGGAACCCGGCGAAGATGCCGCCGCCGCGGCCCTGCGGGAGTTCGAGGAGGAGCTGGGCACGCGGCCGGCCGGGGAGCTGCAGCCGCTGGGCAGGGTACGGCAGGCGGGCGGCAAATGGGTCGAGGCGTTCGCACTCGAGGGCGAGCTCGATCCGGAGCGGATCGTCAGCAACTCCTTCACGATGGAGTATCCGCCGCGCAGCGGCCGGCTCGGCACCTTCCCCGAAGTGGACCGCGCGGCCTGGATGCCGCTGGACCTGGCGCGGGCGAAGATCTTGCCGAGCCAGCGGCCGATCCTCGATTGCCTTGCGGCGCGGCTCGCCGCCATTTAAGCGGCGGAATTCCGCAGCGGAAGAAGCAGTTAGAATGACAGGTCGGCTGAACCGGGACGCCCACCATAGAAGGCCGCGCGTGATCCTGCCGCTGCTGGCGGCAATGCTGGCCGTGGGTTGCGCCCAGCCCTGGCCGGCGCCGTTCGGCCCGCGCGGGAGCATTCGCATCGAGCCGGTCGGGACTGTCCGCCTCGACCCGCGCCGGCTCGCCGAGGTGCTGGCCGATGCCGCCGCCCAGGTGCGGCGCTGCTACCGCGTGCCCCGCGTCGGCCGGACCGGGCGCAGCGTGGTTACCCGGCTCCGGGTCCGCTTCAGCCCGGACGGGACGCTGGCGGCGCCGCCGGCCTTGCTGTTCCAGACCGGGGTGACGCAGGCCACCCGCCGCGTTGCCGGCGAGATGGCCGAGGCCGCGCGGCTGGCGATCGTCCATTGCGCGCCGCTCCAGCTGCCGCCTGATGCCTATCGGGGCGGCTGGGACGTTTTCGACCTCACCTTCAGCCGGAGCGTGGCCGCCTGACCCGCGGCCGCGTCACAGCAAAAAGCTGCCCTCGATCATGGTCACGCACCGGCCGCCGAGGATGGCGCGGTCGCCGGCCAGCCGGCACTCCACCCGGCCGCCGCGCCGGCTCGCCTGCCACGCGGTGAAGCGGTCGCGGCCGAGCCGGTCGCACCAGAAGGGGGTGAGCGCGGCGTGGGCGGAGCCGGTGACGGGGTCCTCGTCCACCCCCCAGGCGGGGACGAAGACGCGGCTGACCACGTCATGGCCCCCGCCTGCCCCGGACCCCGATCCGGGGTCGCCCGGCGCGGTGACGATCGCCATCAGGTCGATGCCCTTGAGCGCGCGCATGTCGGGGGCGCAGGCGCGGACGGCGTCCGCATCGTCGACCAGCACGATCGCGGTCGCCTCGGCGCCTTCATGAGAAAGGAACAGCTCGGCACCGGGCGTGCCGAGCACGTCGAGCAACCTCTCGTGCCGGGCCGGATTCACCAGTGTGACCGGCAGGTCGAGCGTCAGCGCGCCGGCCCCGGCTCCCGAGCCCGGTTCGCGGCCGACGACCAGCACGCCCGCCTTGCGGGTGCGGAAGCGGACCGTGTCACGCTCGATCAGCACATGGCCGCTGGCGAGCGTGGCGTGGCCGCACAGCGCGACCTCGGTGCTCGGGGTGAACCATCGCAGCTCGTAATCGGCCTCGGCGTCGCCCGCGGGGATGGTGAAGGCGGTCTCGCTGAGATTGTTCTCCTCGGCGATCGCCTGCATGGTCGCGTCCGGCAGCCATTCGCGCTCGAGCGGGACGACCGCCGCGGGGTTGCCGGTGAACGGGCCATCGGCGAAAGCGTCGACCTGGAAGAAGCGGAGCATCATGGACGTTTTCCGAACCAGCCGGGGGTGACGTCGGTCTCGACCAATTTGTTGCCGGGCTGGTCGACATGGCCTTCGGGGTCGAGATGGATGAGCACTTCGACGTCGGGGAATTCCTGCGCGATCTTGGCCTCGACCGCGTCCATCACGTCGTGGGCGTCGCGGACGCTCATGCCGGGCGCGACATACATGTGGAACTGGGCGAAGTCGCGCGATCCGCTGCGCCGGGTGCGGAAATCGTGGATGCCGCGAAGCTCGGGATGCTCCGCGGCCAAAGCGAGGAAACGTTCGCGCTTCGCCTCCGGCCATTCCTTGTCCATCAGCTGGTCGATGGCGTGGCTGGACGCCCGGAACGCGCCCCAGGCGAGCCACAGGGCGATCGCGATCCCGAATAGCGGGTCGGCGCCGGTGAGGCCGAGATACTGGTCGAGCACCAGCGCCGCGATCACCGCGAGATTGAGCAGCAGGTCGCTTTGATAATGGACGTTGTCGGCCTGGATCGCGACCGAGCCGGTGCGCGCGATGATCCGGCGCTGGTAGGCGAGCAGGGCGAAGGTGGCGGCGATCGCCGCGAGCGAGACGGCGATGCCGAGTTCGGCGTCGGCGGTCGGCTGGTCGCCGGCGAGCCGCGCCAAGGCGCGCCAGCCGATCGCCGCCGCCGAGGCGGTGATCAGGGCGACCTGGAACAGCGCCGCCAGCGCCTCGGCCTTGCCGTGGCCGAAGCGGTGATCGTGGTCGGCCGGGGTGGCGGCGACCCGGACGCCGTACAAGGTCACCAGCGAGGCGAGCAGGTCGAGGCCGGTGTCGGCGAGCGAGCCGAGCATCGCCACCGATCCGGTCCGCCACGCGGCGAACGCCTTGAGCAGAAGCAGAAACAAGGCAAGAAGGACGCTCGCCACCGCCGCGCTGGCGGTCAGCCGGCCATGATATTCGCGGACCGCGCTCATGGGTAGAGCAGTCCTTCGGTCCAGCCCGATGCGGCGCGAGTGAACAGCCGCCGTTCGTGGAGCCGGTGCGGCCGGTCGGTCCAGAATTCGATCCGCTCCGGCACCACCCGGAAGCCCGACCAGCGCGGCGGGCGCGGCACCGCTCCGCCCTCGAAGCGGGCGCGCACCTCCTCGTACCGCGCCTCGAAGGTCGCCCGCCGGTCGAGCGGGCGCGACTGGTCCGACGCCCAGGCGCCCAGCTGCGAATCGCGGCTGCGGCTGGCGAAATAGGCATCCGCCTCGGCTTCGCTCACCGGTTCGGCGCTGCCTTCGACGCGCACCTGGCGGCGCAGCGACTTCCAGTGGAACAGCAAGGCGGCGCGGGGGTTGGCGGCGAGCTCGGCGCCCTTGCGGCTGTCGAGGTTGCTGAAGAAGACGAAGCCGCGGGCTTCATGGCCCTTGAGCAGCACCATCCGCAGCGACGGCCGGCCGGCGGCATCGGCGGTGGCGAGCGCCATCGCCTCGGCGTCGTTCGGCTCGGACGCGCGCGCTTCGGCGAACCAGGCATCGAACAGCTGGTGAGGATCCTCGGCCATTGCCGGGGCTTCTAGTCGGCGGCGGGCACCGGGTCGAGAGCGGCGCGCGAAAGCGCCGCCCGCGCGGGCGGCTCGCCAATCCCCTCACCTGGTTGCCTGAAGCTCGGCGACGAGACCGAACTGCCGCGGTCGCGCCGCTATCGGGGCGCTCGCCGCCCTCCGCGCCGGCCTGATGGCGCGCGCGCCATGTCCTAGGCCGGCATCACCGCGAAATAGCAGGTGTAGAAAAGGAGCCAGCAGCCGGCGAGCAGCGCCAGCCGCGCCCGCGTTCCAAGCCGCGGGGCAAGGATGCGGCTCAACCCTGCGGCCGCGGCGGCGACGAGAAGGAAGCGGGGCAGCCTCGCCACAGCGCTGATCAGCACGAAAGGAAGCACGGACCGGCCGTGCTCCGCCGCCGCCAGCGCGAACAGCTTGTACGGGATGCCGGTCAGCGAACCGACGAGCATCGCCGTGTAGCCGTCCTTGGCGAAGCGGCTTGCGGTGCGCTCGATCATAGCCGGATCGATGCCCGGAAGGGCGGCGATGGCTCCGGCCGCGCCCGCCGGATCGGCTGCGGCCCAGGCAAAGGTCACGGCGCCGCCGGCGGAAGCGGCGGCGGCGGCCACCATGGAGGCGAATAGGGCCGGTCGCCAACCGCGGCGGACAGCGATCCAGCTGATCGGGACGTCGACGACGACGACCAACAGGATCGCCTCGGCGAGCGACCAGGCGGCGACCAGGAGCAGCATCGTTCAGACGGTGTAGAAGTAATTGACGAGGTGGAAGAAGAGCGGCGCGGCGAAGGTGACGGAATCCATTCGGTCCAGGGCGCCGCCATGACCCTGGATCATCGTCCCCCAATCCTTGGCGCCGAGCGAGCGCTTGACCGCGGACAGCACCAGTCCGCCGAGGAAGCCGGCGAGCACGATCACCAGCGCCAACCCGGCCGCCTCGAGCGGGCTGAACGGGGTGATCCACCACAGGCCGGCGCCGATGGCGGTCGCGGCGGCGCCGCCGCCGACCAGCCCTTCGACGGTCTTGGACGGGCTTACCCGAGGCGCCAGCTTATGGCGGCCGAACAATTTTCCGAACACATATTGCAGGACGTCGCTGAGCTGGACGACCGTCACCAGGAAGAACAGCAAGAGGAAATTGTTCTGGCCGGGGATGTTGAGAATGAGCAAGGCCGGCGCATGGCTGATGCAGAACACGGTAAGCATCAGCCCCCACTGGATCTTGGCGGTGCGCAGCAGGAAATCCTCGGTCTCGCCCTTCGCCACCGACAGCACCGGCAGCAGCAGGAACGCATAGACCGGGATGGCGATGGTCAGCATCGACAGCCATTCGATCCCCACCAGCCAATATTGGAGTGGAATGAACAGGTAGAAGGCGGCGGCGATCGCGCGATGGTCGGACGGCCGGGTGGGCGTCAGCGATATGAATTCGCGGAGGCAATAGAAGGACACCAGCCCGAACAGCACCAAAGTCACGATCTCGCCGAAGGTGAAGGCGAGCGCGAACACCGCCACCATTCCCCACCAGGCCTTGATCCTGGCGTTGAGATTCTGGGCGGTGTCGCGGGCGCTTTCGGTGCGGGCCCGCCGCGACAGCAGGAATCCGACCAGGGAGGCCAGAGTGAGCAGACCGGTCACCCCGCCGAACAGCCAGATCATCTTGGGGTCCATCGGCATCCTCAGGACAGCGCCACGACCGCGTCGCGGGCGCGGGCAAGGAAAGCGGATTTGCCTTCCCCCGGCTGGAGCGCGATCGGCGCGCCGAAGCGGACGGCGCAGCTGATCGGCGCCGGGAGCAGGCTGCCCTTGGGCAGCGCGCGGCGGAGATTGTCCAGATAGACCGGCACCAGCTCGGCTTTGGGGTACGCGAGCGCGAGGTGATAGAGCCCCGGCTTGAACTCGCCGGGCAGCCGGGCCGCGGCGCGGGTCCCCTCCGGGAAGATGATCAGCGATTCGCCGGCCTCGAGCCGCTGCTTGAGCGGCGCCAGCGGCCCGCCTTTCCCGCGGCGCGTCCCTTGCCGGTCGATCAGCACGGCATTCAAGACCTCAATGGCGATGTAGCGGCGGATCGCGCTCTTGCCCCAATAATCGGCTGCCGCGACCGGATGGGTCAGCCCGCGCAGGTCGGGCGGCAGCGCCGCCCACAGCAGGATGGTGTCGAGGTGGCTCGAATGGTTGGCGAAATACACCCGCTGGCGGCGCGACGGCATACAGCCGATCCAGATGCCCTGCCCGCCGACCACGAAACGGGTGAGGGCGATGAGCAGGAAGCGGATCATGCGGCGGCGCGCAGCTGGCGGGCGATGCCGTGGGTGCGGCGGACGATCGTCCAGGCGGTGCCCGCGGCGATCAGCCACAAAGTCACGGCCGGGACCTGGCCGCTGCCCAGGGCCAGCGCCTCGATAAGAGCGGCGACCGAACCCAGCGTCAGCGCCGCCATCCGGTGCGGCTTCGCCATCGGGCCGCGGAAATCCTGGGCGAACCCTAGCGCGCCGCCGAGCGCCCGGACATAAGCGGTGATGGCGGCGAGCAGCGCGGCCGTCAGCCCCAGCCAGAGCAGGCCCGCGGCCCAGCCGAAGGCGATCAGCAGCAGGCTGTCCTCGATCCGATCGGGCAACTCGTTGAACAGGGGCCCGTAGGCCGATTTGCGTCCGCCCTCGATCGCGACCAGTCCGTCGAGCATGTTGCAGAGCAGCCGGAGCTGGATTCCCAGCCCGCCGGCCAGGTACAGCCACGGCTGCTCCGGCGCCGCGGCGAGCGCCCAGCCGCCGAGGGCGGCGAACAGGATGCCGAGCAGCGAGATCTGATCGGGCGTGATCCGGCTCTTCAACAACAGCCGGCTGGCCAGGCCGGCCCAGCCCGTGGTGCGGGACCTCAGCGGCCGCCGATCAGCGATGTTCGACCCGTGCTCCATCTCCGCTTGTCGGAATAACGGCAGCTTCGCCCCTTTCGCAACCGCCGGCAGGCGAACCGGCTGGGCGCGACTTGCGGCAAGCCCGGGCGCAACCCATGTGCAACAGGAGTTGCGGTGCAGCAACAGTAGACATTTGACGGTGGCTGGAGAACGAACGCGCTATGGCGGATCTCTATTCACAATTGGGCGTCGCGCGGGGGGCGAGCGAGGCCGATATCAAGAAGGCCTACCGCAAGCTCGCCAAGGAGCTGCACCCGGACCGCAACAAGGACAATCCCAAGGCGACCGAGCGCTTCTCGAAAGTGACGCAGGCCTATGACATCCTCACCGACAAGAACAAGCGCGCGCAATATGACCGCGGCGAGATCGACGAGGACGGCAATCCCCGGGCGCCGTTCGGCTTCGGCCGCGGCGGCCCCCATCCGGGCGAGGGCGGAGGCTACCGGAGCGGCCCGGGCGGCGGCCAGTTCGACATGGGCGGCGAAGCAGTCGATCTTTCCGATCTCTTCGACGGGCTGTTCGGCGGCGGCAGGCGCGGCGGCGGCGGATTCGGTGCCGGTCGACGCGCGGCTCCGCCCGCGAAGGGCGCCGACGTCGCCTACCGGCTCGCGGTCCCGTTCGAGGATGCGGCGCGGCTTGCCGACCAGAGGGTGACCTTGTCGGGCGGCAAGACGGTCGATATCCGCCTGCCCAAGGGCGTCGAGGAAGGCACCAAGGTGCGGCTCGCCGGGCAGGGCCAGCCCGGGCCGGGCGGAAGCGGCGATGCGATCGTCACCATCTCGATCAGCCCCCATCATTTCTACGTGCGGGACGGCGACAATATCCGGCTGGACCTCCCCGTGTCGCTCGACGAGGCGGTGCTCGGCGCCAAGGTGCGGGTGCCGACGGTGGACGGGCCGGTGATGCTGAGCGTCCCCCACGGATCGACCTCGGGCAAGGTGCTGCGCCTCAAGGGCAGGGGCTTTACCGGCCGCGACGGCCAGCGCGGCGATCAGCTGGTGACCCTGATGGTCGACTTGCCCGCCGACGATGCCGAACTCACTGCCTTCGCCGAGCGTTGGGCGCGCAAGGGGAAGGGAAACCCGAGAGCCGGGCTGGGCGTCTAACAGCCCGTGACCAACATCTCCCCCGAATCCCCCGAGGAAAGGCGCAAGCGGTTCGCCAAGACGCGGGCGCGGGTGGGCAAGCAGGTGAACCGGGTCAAGCCCGGGACCTACCCGTTCGAGGTGATGAAGCGGGTCGCCGTCGGCGTGTATAATGACGGCTTCATCCACGCCGGCAACCTGGCCTATTTGTCGATCCTGACCTTGTTCCCGTTCGTCATCGTCGCGGCCGCCGTCGCGCGGCTGTTCGGCACCAGCGAGGGCGGGATGCAGGCGGTGATCGGCCTGTTGCAGACCATGCCGCCCGACATCGCCGAACTGCTCCGCAAGCCGATCGGCGACGTGCTCGCCGCACGGTCGGGCGGGCTGCTTTGGCTTGGCGCCCTGGTCGGCCTGTGGACCACGGGAAGCTTTATCGAGACCATAAGGGACATCATCCGCCGTGCCTACGGCGTCACCTATACTAGGCCGTTCTGGGAATATCGGCTGAGCTCGGTCGGGATCATCATCGCGTCGGTGGTGATCGCGCTCACCGCCTTTGCCATCTCGATCCTGCTCTCGAGCATCCAGGAATTCGTGGTCCGCTTCCTTCCCGGCGCGGACACATTGTTCCTGAACCTGTTCCGGCTGGCGCCGGCGGCGATGTTGTTCGGTTCGCTTTATCTGCTTTTCTACACGCTGACGCCGAAGCGCTACCGCAAGAGCGGCTGCCGCAAGTGGCCCGGCCCCGCCTTCATCACCATCTGGTGGCTCGCCACGACCTCGCTCCTGCCGTGGGCGCTGTCGAGCCTGGGCGGCTACGACCTCACCTATGGCAGCCTTGCCGGCGTCATCATCGCCCTGTTCTTCTTCTTCATCATCGGTCTCGGGGTGGTGATCGGGGCCGAGCTCAACGCCGCACTAGCCGAAACGCCCGAAGAAGCCCTAAAGGAGGGCGAGCAGCCTCTGCACAACAGGACCAGCATATGAGCGGATTGATGGCGGGCAAGCGCGGGCTGATCATGGGCCTCGCCAACGACCGCTCGCTCGCCTGGGGGATCGCCAAATCGCTGTCAGAAGCGGGCGCGGAGCTTGCGTTCAGCTATCAGGGCGAGGCGCTGCAGAAGCGCGTCGGGCCGCTGGCGGGACAGCTCGGCTCGGACTTCCTGATCGAGTGCGACGTTTCCGAGGTGGCCGAGATCGACCGCGCCTTCGGCCAGCTGGAGAGCCGCTGGGGCGGGCTCGATTTCGTCGTCCACGCAATCGGCTTTTCGGACAAGAACGAATTGCGCGGAATGTTCGTCGATACCAGCCTCGACAACTTCCTGCTGACGATGAACATCTCGGCCTACAGCTTCGTCGCCGTCACCCGCGCGGCGCGCCGGCTGATGCCGAACGGCGGCAGCGTCCTCACCCTTTCCTATTATGGCGCCGAAAAGGTGATTCCGCATTACAATGTGATGGGCGTCGCCAAGGCGGCGCTCGAGACCAGCGTCAAATATCTCGCGATGGACCTCGGCCGCGAGAACATCCGCGTCAACGCGATTTCGGCCGGGCCGATCAAGACTTTGGCGGCGAGCGGGATCGGCGACTTCCGCTACATCATGAAATGGAACGAATATAACGCGCCGCTCAGGCGCAACGTCACCATCGAGGACGTCGGCGGCGCCGCGCTCTACCTGCTGTCCGACCTCGCCAGCGGAGTCACCGGCGAAATCCACCATGTCGATGCCGGCTACAATGTGGTCGGCATGAAGGCTGAGGACGCGCCGGACATTGCGACGACGTGAGCATTGCCGTCAGGCCCGCTGAAGCCCGGGACGCTTCGGCGATCAGGGCGGTCCACCTCGCAGCCTTTCCCGATGCCACCGAGGCCGATCTCGTCGGGCAGCTGGATAAGGACGGCGCAAGCGTCCTCTCCCTCGTCGCCGAGGAGGACGGCGAGATCGTCGGCCACATCCTTATGAGCAGGATGCGCGTGGAAGGCGATGGCCGCGGCTTCCGCGCGCTTGGGATCGCACCTGTGGCCGTGGTCCCGGAGCGGCAGCGCGCCGGCATCGGCAGTGCGCTGATCCGCGAGGCGCTGGCGCGGGCGCGCGATGCCGGCGAGCAACTCGTCTTCCTGGTCGGAGAGCCGGATTATTATCGCCGTTTCGGCTTCGCGGCGGCGACCGCGGCCCGGTTCGCGTCGCCTTATGCCGGATCCTACTTCATGGCGAGGGCGCTGACGGATGTGGACCTGCCTCGCCGCGGAAGGGCGGACTATGCGCCCGCCTTTGCCGGGCTGGAGTGATTGGTGAGCGTCAACAGCTTCGGCCGCATGTTCCGCTACTCGACCTGGGGCGAGAGCCACGGGCCCGCGATCGGCGCGGTGGTGGACGGGTGTCCGCCGGGGCTTCCGCTTTGCGAGGCCGACATCCAGCCGTGGCTCGACCGGCGGCGGCCGGGGCTGTCGCGCCACACCAGTCCGCGCAACGAGCCGGACCAGGTGCGCATCCTCTCGGGCGTCCATGAAGGCCGCACGACCGGGACGCCGATCAGCCTCGTCATCGACAATGTCGATGCGCGGCCGAAGGATTATGCGGCGCAAGCCCATCGCCAGGGCCATGCGGACTTTGCGTATGAAGCCAAGTACGGCTTGCGTGATCCGCGCGGCGGCGGGCGGGCGTCCGCGCGCGAAACGGCGGCGCGGGTCGCGGCCGGGGCGGTGGCGCGGCTGGTCATCCCGGAAGTGTCGATCGAGGCAAAGCCGGTCGAGATCGGCGGCTCCGCCGACGAGAGCCGATGGGAGGCGCTGCTCGACGAGGCCCGCCAGGGCGGAAGCTCGCTTGGCGCGGTCATCGAATGCGTGGCGCTCGGCGTGCCCGCTGGCTGGGGAGCGCCGGTCTATGCCAAGCTGGACGCCGAGCTCGCGGCGGCGATCATGTCGATCAATGCGGTCAAGGGCGTGGAGATCGGCGCCGGGTTCGGGGCCGCACGTCTGCGCGGCGAGGACAATGCCGGACCGGGTCTCGCCGGCGGCATCGTCGGCGGCATCGCGAATGGCGACCCGATCGTCGTCCGTGCCGTTTTCAAGCCGACCTCGTCTATTGCGGCGCTTGGAGTGGCCGGTCGCCACGACCCTTGCGTCGGCCTGCGCGGCGCGCCGGTGGTCGAGGCGATGATGGCGCTGGTGCTCGCCGACCACAAGCTCCTCCACCGGGCGCAGTGCGGGTGATCGGGCGGCGGCTCCTGGTCAGCGGCCGGGTGCAGGGCGTGTTCTACCGCAGCTGGACGGTGGCGACGGCGCGGGCCCTGGGCGTGACCGGCTGGGTGCGCAACCTGCGGAGCGGCGAGGTCGAGATCCACGCCGTCGGGCCGGAAGCGGCGGTGGCGGCGCTGGCCGAACGATGCCGGCAGGGCCCGCCGGCGGCGGAAGTGGAAGAAGTTGAGGTGTTCCAAGCCGCCGCCGAGCCGTTCGACCGGTTCGACACCCGTCCGACCGCCTGATCAGCGCCGGCGGGTGCCGACCAGGGTGCCCTTGGTGCCGCTCTTCACCAGCTCGAAGTCGAAATCCGGCCAGCGCCTGCGCCAGCGGCGGGCAATCACGCGCTCGCCCGGCCGGGCACCGTCGTCGAGCATCACCGTGCCGCCGGGCGCGATCCGGCCGAACAAGGTCGCTGCGGCGGCGCGCGTGAACGGATGGACGGTCCAGGGCGGGCCGTCCACGAGCATGAAGTCGATCGCGTCAGGGAGCGGCCCGTGATCGTACCACAGGCCGGGCCAGCCGCCGGGGGCCGGCATCAACGGCGCCCTGCGCAGATCCGCGCCGAGGCCGTATTCGGCCAGCCAGTGCCCGGTCGCTTGGATAAAATCCGCATGCTGATCGAACGCGATGTGAGTGCCGCCGCCGCCGAGCTCGAGAGCGCGCGCGACGATCAGGGTCGAGGCGCCGGCGCCGAATTCGACGACCACCCTCGGCCTTTCGGCGAGAACATGATCCGCGACCATGGTGAGCAGCCCGACGTCCGCCTTCCAGCTGCCGAGATTGGGGAGGGCGTCGTGCGGCAGGCCGAGCCGATCGAGCAGAGCGCGCTTGCCCGCCTTGCTGCCGCCGTGGAGGCTGCGCAACAGCCACGGGGCGTTGATCGGGCCGAATGCAAGCAGAGTCGCCCAGTCAGCCACGGAGCGCCGCCACCGGACCCGGGCGTCGGCATCGTGGGCGCGGGGCAGCAGGCCGGTTGCTTCGCGCGACGTCATGGGCGGGGCCTTAGCATCAGCCGCATCAATCGGCGAACGGATCGCGCACCAATATGGTATCCTCCCGCTCGGGGCTGGTCGACACCAGCGCTACCGGGCACCGGATCAGCTCCTCGATGCGGCGGATATATTTGATCGCCTGGGCCGGCAGCTGCGCCCAGCTGCGGGCGCCGGCGGTGGATTCGGCCCAGCCATCGACAGCCTCGTAGACCGGCTCGACCGCCGCCTGGTCCGCCGCATGGGCGGGCAGGTGATCGAAGCTTTGCCCGCGCAGCCTGTAGCCGGTGCAGATCCTGATCTCGTCAAGGCCGTCCAGCACGTCCAATTTGGTGAGCGCGATGCCGGTCACGCCGGCCACCGCCATCGACTGGCGGACCAGCACCGCGTCGAACCAGCCGCAACGGCGCTTACGGCCGGTGACGGTGCCGAATTCCCGGCCCCGCTCGCCGAGCCGCTGTCCGATCCCGTCCACGAGCTCGGTCGGGAACGGTCCGGAGCCGACGCGCGTCGTGTAGGCCTTGACGATGCCGAGCACGAAGCCCGCCGCCGAAGGTCCCATGCCGGTGCCGCCGGCGGCGGTCCCGGCGATGGTGTTGGACGATGTGACGAACGGATAGGTGCCGTGGTCGACATCGAGCAGCACGCCCTGGGCGCCCTCGAACAGGATGCGCTGGCCGCGGGCCTTGGCGGTGTTGAGGGTGATCCAGACCGGGCGGGCGAATTGCAGCACGAAATCGGCGATCTCGCCGAGGTCGCGCTTCAGCCGCGCCCGATCGACGGGCTTCTCGCCGAACCCGGCGCGGAGCGCGTCGTGATGCGCGCACAGCCGGTCGAGCTGCGGGCCGAGGTCGTCGAGATGGGCGAGGTCGCAGACGCGGATCGCGCGGCGGCCGACCTTGTCTTCGTAGGCGGGCCCGATGCCGCGGCGGGTGGTGCCGATCTTGCCTTTGCCGCTGGCATCTTCGCGCAACGCGTCGAGGTCGCGATGGAAAGGCAGGATGAGCGGGCAGGTGTCGGCGATCTGGAGGTTGTCGGGGCTGATCGTGACGCCCTGGCCGGCGAGCTTCTCGACCTCGGCCCGCAACGCCCACGGATCGAGCACGACCCCGTTGCCGATCACCGACAAGGTGCCCCGCACGATCCCGGAGGGCAGCAGCGACAATTTGTAGGTCTGATTGCCCACGACCAGGGTGTGGCCCGCATTGTGGCCGCCCTGGAAGCGGGCGACGACGTCGGCGCGGCTGGCGAGCCAGTCGACGATCTTGCCCTTCCCCTCGTCGCCCCACTGGCCGCCGATCACGGTTACGTTCGCCAAGGCTCGGCCTCTCTGGAAATGACCGGCAGGCTCTAGGGGGTGAGGCGCCGAACGTCCAGCAATCAGAACCTGAGCGGCTTCACGCGCTTGACGCCGGGCAGCGCCTCGAGCCGCCGCACCACCTCCTGCTCGACATGGCTGTCGACCGAGACCAGCGCCACCGCTTCGCCGCCCGCAGCGCGGCGGCCGAGGTTGAAGGTGCCGATGTTGACTTGGGCTTCGCCGAGGATGGTGCCGAGGCGGCCGATGAAGCCGGGCTGGTCCTCATTGACGATGTAGATCATCTCGCCCCTGAGCTCGGCCTCGACCTTGATCCCGAACAGCTCGACCAGCCGCGCGGCGGCGTTGCCGAACAAGGTGCCCGCGACCGACCTCTCGCCGTCCGGGGTGGTGACCGCGACCCGCACCAGAGTGTGGTAGTCGCCCTCGCGGTCGTGGCGGATCTCGCGCACGTCGAGGCCGCGCTCCTTGGCCAAATAGGGCGCGTTGACCATGTTCACCGTATCGGAATAGACGCGCATCAATCCGGCCAGCACCGCACCGGTGACCGGCTTCTGGTTGAGGCTGGCGGCCGCGCCCTCGACCTCGATCGCGACGCCGGTGAGCCGCTTGCCCTCGAGCTGCCCGACCAGCGAGCCGAGCCGCTCGGCCAGCTCCATATAGGGCCGCAGCTTCGGCGCCTCCTCGGCCGACAGCGACGGCATATTGAGCGCGTTGGTGACCCCGCCGCTCACCAGATATTCGGACATCTGCTCGGCGATCTGGATGGCGACATTGACCTGCGCCTCCGTGGTCGACGCGCCGAGATGCGGCGTGGCGACGAAGCCGCGCGTGCCGAACAGCGGGCTCGCTTTGGCCGGCTCCTGGCTGAACACGTCGAGCGCTGCCCCGGCGATATGGCCGGCCTCCAGCCCTTCCTTCAGCGCCGCCTCGTCGATCAGCCCGCCGCGGGCGCAGTTGATGATGCGCACGCCCCGCTTCGTCTTCGTCAGATTGTCGCGCGACAGGATGTTGCGGGTCTGCTCGGTGAGCGGCGTGTGCAGGGTGATGAAGTCGGCGCGGGCGAGCAGCTCGTCCAGCTCGACCTTCTCGACTCCGAGGTCGAGCGCCCGTTCGGGCGTCAGGAAAGGGTCGTAGGCGATCACCTTCATCCGCAGGCCGAGCGCGCGCTCGGCGACGATCGAGCCGATATTGCCGGCCCCGATCAGGCCGAGCGTCTTCGAGGTGAGCTCGACGCCCATGAAGCGATTCTTCTCCCACCGTCCCTGCTGCGTCGAGGCGTCGGCGGCCGGAAGCTCGCGGGCGAGCGCGAACATCAGGGCGATCGCATGCTCGGCGGTGGTGATCGAATTGCCGAACGGCGTGTTCATCACCACCACGCCCTTGGCGGACGCGGCGGGAATGTCGACATTGTCGACGCCGATGCCGGCGCGGCCGACCACCTTGAGCCGGTCGGCGGCTTCGAGCAGGTCCGCCGTCACCTTGGTGGCCGAACGGATGGCGAGGCCGTCATAGCCGCCGATGACCGCCTTCAATTCCTCCTTCGACAGGCCCGGCCGCTCGTCGACCTCAATCCCCCGGCCGCGGAAGATCTCGGCGGCCTTCGGGTCCATCGGGTCGGATATGAGCACTTTCGGCATTTTCGGTTCCTTGTGCCCCGGCGGAAGCCGGGGTCCAGATGAAGGAGAAGATCTGGGCACCGGCCTTCGCCGGTGAACTCACGCGACGCGCGCCTCGTGGAAGGCCCAGTCGAGCCACGGGCACAGCGCCTCGACGTCATCCACCTCCACCGTGGCGCCGCACCAGATGCGAAGGCCGGGCGGCGCGTCTCGATAGCTGGCGACGTCGAACGCCGCGCCCTCCGCTTCCAGCATCGAGGCCATTTTCCTCACCAGCGCGGCCTGGCCCTCATTGTCGAGACCGCGCACTGCGTCCGGCGCGAATTTGAGGCAGACGCTGGTGGTGGTGCGGATGGCGGGATCGGCGGCGAGATGCTCGATCCAGGGCGTCCGCTCGACCCAGTCGTCGAGCGCGGCGGCATTGGCCTCGCAACGGGCGATCAGGGCCGACAGGCCGCCGAGGCCCTGTGCCCATTCGAGCGCGTGGATATAATCCTCGAGCGCGAGCATCGACGGCGTGTTGATCGTCTCCCCATGGAAGATGCCGTCGATCAGCTTCCCGCCCCGGGTCAGCCGGAATATCTTCGGCAGCGGCCAGGGCGGAACATAGGCTTCGAGCCGTTCGACGGCCCGCGGCGACAGGATCAGCATGCCGTGGCCGCCTTCGCCGCCGAGCACCTTCTGCCAGCTGTAGGTGACGACGTCGAGCTTGTCCCAGGGCAGATCCATCCCGAAGCAGGCCGAGGTCGCGTCGCAGATGGTCAGTCCCTCGCGCAGGTCGCTGATCCAGTCGCCGTTCGGGACCCGCACGCCCGAGGTGGTGCCGTTCCAGGTGAAGACCATGTCGTTGGCCGGGTCGACTGCGGCCAGGTCGGGCAGCTCCCCATAGGCGGCCTTCAGGATCGTGGCGTCGAGCTTGAGCTGCGTCGCCACGTCCGTCACCCAGCCCTCGCCGAAGCTGTCCCAGGCGAGCATCGTCACCGGCCGCGCGCCCAGCATCGACCACATCGCCATCTCGACCGCCCCCGTGTCGGAACCCGGGACGATGCCGATGCGGTGCGCCCTGGGGACGCGCAGCACGCGCCGGGTGAGGTCGATCGCGTAGCCGAGCCGCGCCTTGCCGAGCCTGGAGCGATGCGAGCGGCCGAGCGATCCGAGCGCGAGATGTTCGGGGCCCCAGCCCGGCGGCTTGGCGCACGGGCCGGAAGAAAAATGGGGGCGCGCGGGCCGCGTCCCCGGTTTCGGGTCGGTCAATCTCTCTCTCCTTCCAGAGAGCGCGCGCCGCGTTGGGACGGCGTGGCCCGCCGGCGGCGATAAGGCCGGCGGCGAAGCTGTCAAGGCGCGTCGTCCCGACGAAGGCCGGGACCCCAGTGAAGTGGAGGCGCAGGCGCATGGAATCTCTGGGATCCCGGCCTTCACCGGGATGACGGGTGGGCCGTCACTGCTTCTTGAACAGGACTTCGCCGCGCCGGGAGACGAGCAGCTTCTCGAGCGTAACCGGATGGAAATAGGCTTCGACCCGGTCGCCCTCGGGAGTGGTGCCGTAAACTTCGTAGCAGCCGCCGTCGATCTTCGACTTGCGAACCTGCCATCCCGCCTTTGTAAGCGCCGCCTTCAGCGCCTCCTGGCTCTTCCAGCCCGATTGCGGCCCGGCCTCGCAGGTCATCTTGCCGGTGGCGGTCGCGGGAGCAGCGAGGGCGAGTGCCGAAGCGGCCAGGATGAGGCGGGGCAGGCAAGTCATTGGTCGTTCCTCCGAGGGTGTAGGGGTCAAATGGCGGTTGCCCGCTGGCCGCGCGATGAACGGGAGCGGGCGAAGCGGAGCAGGCGATAGACTTCGAGCGCCGCGAGCGGTGCGAAGTTGAGCAACGCGGCGAGCTTGCCGTCGTGGATGAACAGCCAGTGGGCGAGCGTCAGCACCGCCGCCGGGTAAGCGAGCCGCTGCAGCCGCTTCCATCCCTTCTTCAGGACCCGCACGGACGCCTCGTTGCTGGTGAGCGCGAGCGGCAGCATCAGCAGCAAAGCGGCCCAGCCGGTCCAGATGCCGGGGGCGCCGATCTCGGCGAGGATGTTGCGGACCGTCGCCATGTCCAGCACGTAGAAGACGAGGTGGAGCAGGGCGTAGCCGAAGGCCGCCACTCCGAAGGCGCGGCGGCGGCGGATCAGCCATATCATCCATGTCCGCCCGCGGAACAGCATCGACAGCGGCGTCAGCATCAAGGCGAAGATCATCAGCCGCGCCGACCATTCGCCGCTCGGGTGGAGGAGGTCGCCCGGTATGTCGCCGGCCAAATAGCGCCGCGTCATGAGCAGGCCGGGCACCGCCAGCAGCGCCCAAAGGAACGGCTTGCTGCCCAGGATCGATCGTGCCGCGGCGGTTCGCATCGGCCCGCCGGTAGCGGCCCGGCCTTGGCTGCGCAAGCTTGTTGCGAAACGTTCTCAATAAAGACGCGTCCCGAGGAGCGGCCGCGCCGCTGTTCAAACGGCCGGACTCGCTCCCGCAACGCTTCGACTCGTCTTTGCCGCCGCTTGGCTTGACGGCCTGACTCGCGCTCCCGCAGCATCGCAGGATGGGGAGATGGGGGATCATCGCCTGCATTGCCGTGCTCGCCGCCTGCTCGTCGCGCGACGATGACAGGCCCTCGCGCGCCGCGGCCGAGCGCCCGCGCAGCGAGGAGGCGGTGAAGGCGACGCGGCAATGCCATGCCGAGCTCCGGCGCGAGGATGTCGAGTTCAAGGTCCTGCCCGACCGGAATTTCGGCGGCGGCTGCTCGGCGCTCGGATCGGTGCAGCTGCTCGAGATCGGCACGCCGACCACCAATTTGGGCGCGATGACCTGCCCGCTCGCCCGCAATTATGCGCGCTGGGCGCGCGAGGCAGTGCAGCCCGCCGCCCGCGCATGGCTCGGACGCAAGATCGTCCGGGTCGAGAGCTTCGGCACCTATGCGTGCCGCCCGGTCAACGGCATGGCCGGCGGCAAATTGAGCGAGCATGGCCGGGCCAATGCGGTGGACATCTCGGCGTTCGTAATGGAGGGCGGCAAGCGGATCACCGTGCTCGACGGCTGGAACGGCCGCGACGACGATGTCAGGCGCTTCCTCCGCGCGGTCCACCAGGCCGGCTGCCGCCGCTTCGGCGTGACGCTCGGTCCCGAAGCCAATTCGCTCCACCACAACCACTTCCATTTCGACATGGGACGCGGGCCCTATTGCCGCTAAAGGCGCTCGGATGACCGATCCCGTACCGCCGAAGCGCGTTTTCTATCCCGCCAGCGAAGAAGCCGAAGTCGCCCGCCATGCGAGCTCCAGCCCGCAGACGGAGGATTCGGCCTATCGCCTCGCGTTCCAGGATCTCGAGTTCCTGCTCCGCGAGGATCTGCGGCCGGTCCGGTTCCAGCTCGAGCTCCTCAAGCCGGCTCTGCTGCTCGACGAGGCGAAGATCGCCTCGACCTTCGTCTTCTACGGCTCGGCGCGCATCCCCGAGCCGGCCAAGGCCGATGCCTTGATCCTGGCCGCGGGGACCGACCGCCAGCGCCGAATCGCCGAGCGGCTCAAGGCGAAATCACCTTATTACGAGGAGGCGCGAAGGCTCGCCCAGCTCGCCAGCCGGGTCGCCCCCGACGCCGAAGGCAACAAGCAGTTCGTGGTCTGCTCGGGCGGCGGGCCGTCGATCATGGAAGCGGCCAATCGCGGCGCCGCCGACGAAGGCAGGGAATCCGTGGGCCTCAACATCGTCCTGCCGTTCGAGCAGCTGCCGAACGAATATGTGACCCCCTCGCTCAGCTTCCAATTCCACTATTTCTCGCTGAGGAAAATGCATTTCCTGATGCGGGCGCGGGCGGTGGCGGTGTTCCCCGGCGGCTTCGGCACGTTCGACGAATGCTTCGAGCTGCTGACGCTGGTCCAGACCGGCAAGATCAAGCCGCTGCCGATCATGCTGTTCGGCCGCGATTATTGGCAGCGGGTGATCAGCTTCGAGGCATTGGTCGAGGAGGGGGTGATCGATCCGGACGATCTCGGCCTGTTCCGCTTCGTCGAGACCGCCGAGGAAGCGTGGGACCATGTCTGCGCCCATTATGGCGGGAGCGCGCCGGAACTGGGCTGCGAGACGTAACCCGATGGGGCTGTTGGGTCCTCGCCTGCCGATCGACGTCGACGAGCTCGAATGGCAGCTCGCCACCTTCAAATGGCTGATCGCCGAGTTCGGCGAGGCCGGGGACACTCCGCTCGTCCTGCCGACGCCCCAATGGTTCCCCCGTTCCGAGGCGAGCGGCGACGCGGAAATAGCGGATCTGTTCGGCCATGTGCGGCGCGCCGCCGGAATGGAGCAATGGCCGTGCGAGCTGGTCGCCGGCGATCAAGACCGCCCGACCTATGCGGGCAACGCGCTCCTGCTTCGCCACGAAGGCGCCGCCGCCCCGTGCGGAACGTTCCAGGTGGCCGGCGAAGACGGATCGCCGAGGATATTGATCAGCTACAATCCCGGCCTCGCCGCCGAC
This sequence comes from Allosphingosinicella sp., assembly GCA_035942355.1. Classification (GTDB taxonomy): domain Bacteria; phylum Pseudomonadota; class Alphaproteobacteria; order Sphingomonadales; family Sphingomonadaceae; genus Allosphingosinicella. The sequence goes on from DASZDE010000108.1 coordinate 23,131, forward strand.
ACCATGGCGCTGGTCGCTACCTTCGCCCACGAGCTCGGCCATTATCTGATGAGCACCGCCAGCTCGCCGCCGCCGGGAGGCTGGGAGCTGCACGAGCTACACACCGACCTCGTCGCCGTCTATCTCGGCTTCGGCATCTTCCTCGCCAACAGCGCGCGCAGCTTCAGCCAGTTTCAGAGCGGCGGCGAGATGGGCTGGTCCTCGCGCACCCAGGGCTATCTCAGCGAAGGCGCGCTGGTGACCGCGCTGACGATCTTCCAGCGGCTGGCGGGCCGCGACCCGGCGGATGCCGCGCCCTATCTCAAGGCCTATCTCGCGAAGGATCTGAAATCGGCCAGCGCCTGGTTGGCCAAACGCCACCCCGACATGCCGGCCAGCGTTCGAGCGGTCGATCTCTCCGACTATGCCGGCCAATAGGCCTCGGCTGGGGCAGCGGACCTGCTTGCCGGGGTGGATGAATGATGGTTTAGTCGCTTGTTTTTCGCATGCTAACCGATTCGCCAGGGACAGGGGACACAGATATGCAGCTCGACCGATCCACCCTCGAGGCCGCGGCGAACCAGCTCGGCTGCGGGTGCCCCGTCTGCCGCGGCGAGCGGGCTCCGCAAGCGGCCGAGGCGGCTCCCGACGAGCCTGACCGGTCGATCGCCGTCGGGGGCACGGTCAGCGGCACCATCGATCCCGAAGGCGACGTCGATGTGATCAGCTTCGAGGTGGTCGCCGGGGAGACCTACATGGTGTCGCTGCGCGGCACCGGGGACGACCCGCTGGTCGACCCCTATCTTACCTTGTTCAACGATCTCGGGGTCGAGATCGCCCACGATGACGACGGCGGCCAGGGCATCAACTCGCTGCTGACCTTCACCGCGGTCACCAGCGGCACCTGGGAGGTCACCGCCGCGGCCTATCCGGACTCGGACCTGACCGGGGGCTACACCGTCGATCTGCGCCAGCTCGGCGCCGACAGCGTCCCCGACGATCTCGACACCGACGTCGCCGCGCCGCTCGGGACCAGTTTCGGAGCGATCGAGACCGACGGCGACGTCGACGTCTATTCGATTACCCTCACAGAGGGCAATTTCTACACGTTCGAAGTCGCCGGCGGCGTCGATTACGAGACCGAATATCCGGTCGTGCCGCCCGGCGAGATCGACACCAAGCTGACGCTCCTCGACGCCGACGGCAACGTCGTCGCGTTCAACGACGATCGGAGCTTCCCCGACGATATCAGCTCCGGCATCGGCCTCGTCGCGGAGGCGAGCGGGACCTATTATCTGCAAGTCGAGGCCTATCCCGGCCAGACCGCCGGCTACGCGCTCGACGTCACCGAAGCCAATATCCGGCAGCTGGACCCGCTCGACACGATCGACTGGGGCTCGCAGCTGCCATCGGACGAGGCAACGGTCTATTTCGCCCCGGCCGGCGAGACTTACGACGACGTCACCTCGCTCGGCTGGTCGGAATATGAGATCGAACGGGCGATGGCGGCGTTCGACGAATATGCCCAGGTTTCGGGCCTCAGCTTCGCGATCACCGACGATCCCGAAGCCGCCACCTTCAAGCTGGTGACCACCACCTCGGCCGATTATCTCGGCTATTTCAACCCGCCCGGGGAGCCCAACCAAGGCGTCGGCGTGTTCGCGGTGAACGGCACCGGCTGGGACACGCTCGGGACGACCGGCGGCCTCGAGAAAGGCGGCTACGGCTACATCACCCTGGTCCACGAATTCGGCCACGCGCTCGGCCTTGCCCACCCGCACGACAATGGCGGCACCTCGCAGATCATGCCGGGAGTGATCGGCCCGTTCGGCAGCTACGGCGTGTTCGACCTCAACCAGGGCGTCTACACCACCATGTCGTACAATGACGGGTGGCAGCTCCATCCGGATGCCGTCGACGGGACGCCGCCGGGCAATCCGGTCGATTATGGCTGGCAGGGCGGCCCGTCGGCATTCGACATCGCGCTCATCCAGCAGAAATACGGCGTTGACGCCGGCCATGCGTCCGGCGACACGGTCTACCGCCTGCCGGTCACCAACGTCGCGGGGACATTCTGGACCGCGATCTGGGACGGGGGAGGGACCGACACCATGATCACCGGCGGCCCAAGGTCGGCGGTGATCGACCTCACCGCGGCGACGCTCGACTACAGCCCGACCGGCGGCGGCGTCATCTCCTGGGCCGACGGCGTGTTCGGCGGCTTCACGATCGCCCACGGCGTCGTCATCGAGAACGCCACCGGCGGCGGCGGCGACGACACTTTGATCGGCAATGCCGCCTCCAACCGGCTCGACGGACGGGGCGGCACGGACGCGTTGATCGGCGGCAAGGGCGACGACCGCTATTTGGTCGACGACCTTCGCGACGCGGTGGTCGAGGGCCTCGGCGGCGGCGAGGACGCGATTTTCGCCAGCGTCAATTACCTGCTCGCGGACGGCATCCGGGCCGAGCGGCTGGCCGCTGCCGGTGGCACCGACGCCATCACCCTGATCGGCAACGCGTTCGGCAATCTGATCGTCGGCAATGCCGGCGACAACGCGCTCGACGGCCGCGGCGGCGCCGATCGCCTCCAGGGCGCCGGCGGCGACGACCGCTACCGGGTCGACCATGCCGACGACATCGTCATCGAGAGCTCCGGGAACGGCGTCGACCGGGTGCTGACCAGCGTGAGCTACGCCTTGGCGGCCGGCGCCGAGATCGAGATGCTCGCCGCCGAGGATCGGCAGGGGACGCGAGCGATCGAGCTCAGCGGCAGCGACTCGGCCAACCTCATCCTGGGCAATGCGGGCAATAACGTCCTGCACGGCCGCGGCGGCGGCGATCGGCTCGGCGGCGGCGGCGGCCGCGACCGGCTGGAAGGCGGCACCGGCGCCGACCTGTTCCTGTTCGATTCGGCGCTCGACGAGGCCACCAACGTCGACACGATCGGCGATTTCAACGCTGCCGCCGACGCCATCATCCTCAACCGCGCAATCTTCTCCGAAATCAGCCGGGGCGGCGGCCTGGCCGCATCCGCCTTCCAGCTCGGCACCGCCGCGCGCGACGCCAACGACCGGATCCTCTACCACGAAGCGAGCGGGCGGATCTTCTACGATGCCGACGGCGCCGGCGGCGCGGCCGCAATCCTGTTCGCCCGGGTCGATCCCGGCACTGCGCTCACCAACGTGGATTTCATCGCGGTCGGCTAGCGGACGCGCGACGCCTCATAGCCGCGGATGAAAGCTCGGCGAGATCGGCGTCGGCGGCGGCGGCCGTGCTGCCGACCATCGGCGCCGAGCGTCACTCGCTTTTGGTCTTGGCCTGATCCTCGCGGCCGGAGGTGGCCGGCGCGCCTTCGCCCATCACCCGCCCCTCGGGCTGCTTGGCGGCCTGGCCCTCGGTCAGCACCGGCTCGTCCTCGCCCTTGTCGCCGAGCGCCGGCATGTCGGCCTTCTCGGCCGCGACCTGAGCCGGATTGCCGGCGGCGGCGGGCGGCGGCGGCAGCGGGATGTTGCTGCCCTGCGCGTTCAGCCATGCCATCAGATTGGCGCGGTCTTCCGGCTTGGACAGGCCGGCGAAGGTCATCTTGGTGCCGGGCGCAAAGCTCTTCGGGGACTTCAGCCACTGGCTCATCGCTTCCCAATCCCAATTGCCGCCCTTGGACTTGAGCGCGTCGGAATAGGGGAAACCCGGGACATGGGCGAGCGGCTTGCCCATCGTGCCGTAGAGATTGGGGCCGAGCCCGTTGGGCGCGCCGGCGGCGGCGGTGTGGCAGGCGGCGCATTTCTTGAACACCTGCTCGCCGAGCCGGGGGTCGGCCGAGGCCATGTAGGCCGCGATCGGCTGCTCGGCGTCGGCGCCGCCCTCGCCTTCGAGTTCGACCCCTTCGATCGGATAACCCATCTTCTCGGGGCGTTCGTTATGGAACAGCTCGCCGGTGACGAGCGCGGCCCCGAGCGCGACGATGCCCGCGCCCAGCGCCCAGCCCGCAATCGTGTTGAACCGATCGTCCATGCCGCCGAAACCTCCAGAAACGCGTCGCCCGCAGGACCGCAAGGGCCGCGCGTGTGATGTGGCGCCCCCTTTAGGAGCGGTCCGGGGCCGGGGCAAGATAAGCCGCTAGCCGGCCAGCCAGCGCGCCAGCAAGGTATGGGCGATGGCGAAATGCGGCGGCGCCAGGAACGGCGCGGCCTCTTCCCCCGCGAGCGCCGCGGCGACCCCGTCGCGCCCCACCCAGAAGGCGTCTTCGAGCTCGTTGCGGTCGAGCGTCAGCACGTCCGACGCGGCGTCGGCGATGCAGGCGATCATCAGCTGGCCGGGGAAGGGCCAGGGCTGGCTGGCGACGTAGCGCACGTCGGTCACCTCGATTCCGGCCTCCTCGCCGAGCTCGCGGGCCACCGCCTCCTCGATCGACTCGCCGGGCTCGACGAAGCCGGCGAGCGCGGAATAGCGGCCGGCGGGATATTGCGGCTGGCGGCCGAGCAGCACGCGTCCGCCATGCTCGGCAAGCATGATCACGACCGGATCGACTCGCGGGAAATGCTCGAGGTCGCAGCCGGTGCAGCGCCGTCCCCAGCCGCCCCGGAAAGGCCTCGTCGGCGCTCCGCAGGCGCCGCAATATGAGTGCCGGTTGTGCCATTCGATCAGGCTTCGCGCGGTGCCCCACACGGCCGTGTCGTCGGCCGCCATCCGGTTGAGCAGGGCGAACACCGACCAGGCGCGCTGGCCGGGCTCGACCCGGACCAGCGGCGCGAACAGCGGAGCGCCCTCGCGCAGGCCGAGGAAGATATGCTCCTCGACGTCGAGCATCTCGCTCCAGCCGAGCCTGCCTTCCTCGTCCAGCTCTGGATCGAGGCCGGCGAGCCGAAGCAACCTCGCCTCCACGCTCGCCGCCAGCTCGGCGAGCCTGGCGTCGTCGAGGCGGAGTCGATCGGCCCGGTCGAGCCCGGCGCCGGTGAAGCCGGGCCTCATTACCCCCTCTCCCTGCAGGGGATGAGACGCCTGGCCCCTTCCCCCGGAAGGGGCCTTAGTGGCGTCTCATGGAGGGGCCCGCCTGCCGAAGGCAGGTGGGAGGGTGAGGGCACGGACTCGCCTTCACCGCACCTGCCCTCACCCCCCCATTGCTGGCGCAATGGGTCCCCCCCTCTCCCCTGCAGGGAGAGGGAAGCCAGGCGGGCAAACAGGGTCGGCAAGCCCGCCTCGTCGAGGCGAGCGATCGGCCACCAGGTGCCCTCCTGGCTGTGCTCGGCATCGGCGCAGAGCAGGCGCATGGTGAGTGCGAAATGGGTAAAGACATGGTCGATGCTGCCCGCCTCGCGCCATCGGGCCTTTGTCGGAGCCTCCTCGGTGGGCAGCGCCAGCATGCCGCCGAGCAGGCCCCGGGGCGGACGGCGGACGAGCAGGACATGCCCGTCATGCTCGAACCAGTAGGCGACACCCTCGCGCCGCGGCTTGGGAGTCGTCGCGGCCTTGATCGGAAAGCGGTCGGGCACGCCGCTGCGTCGAGCCTGGCACAAAGCGGCGAGCGGGCAGCGGCCGCAATCGGGCGAGCGCGGGATGCAGATCGTCGCTCCCAGGTCCATCATCGCCTGAGCGAAGTCGCCCGCATCGGCGTCGGGGGTGATCGAGTCGGCGAGGCGATAGATTTCCGCCTTCGCCGCCGGCAGCGGGGTGTGGAGCGCGAACAGCCGGGCGACGACGCGCTCGACATTGGCGTCGACGACCACCGCGCGCCGGCCGAAGGCGATCGCGGCAATCGCGGCGGCGGTGTAGCGGCCGATGCCGGGAAGCTTCCTGAGCTCGGGCTCGGTCGCCGGGAAGCGGCCGCCAGGCCCGGCCGCCACCGCTTTCGCGCAGGCGATGAGGTTGCGGGCGCGGGCATAGTAACCGAGCCCCGCCCAGGCCGCCATCACCTCGCCTTCATCGGCGGCGGCCAGCGCGGCCACGCTCGGCCAGCGCCGGGTGAACGCTTCGTAATAGGGGCGGGCGTGGGCGACGGTGGTCTGCTGCAGCATGATCTCGGACAGCCACACGCGATACGGGTCGGGCGTCTCGCCTTCCTCCGCGCGCCAGGGCAGCACCCGCTTATCCACAGCATACCATGCGAGCAGGGCATTTGATGCATCGACTGACATGCCCCGCCTATGCCATGCTGCGGGCGATGGGCAAATCGGGCGCGACCGACAAAAAGCGGCAGGCGGAGCCGCCCCGGGCGAAGCGTGCCCGCGCGGTGTCGGACATGCTGCCCGACGTCGGCCGCGCGGCCTTCCGCCGCTTCGGCTTCGTCCAGTCGTCGGTGGTGAGCCGCTGGCGCGAGATCGTCGGCGATCGCTATGCCGGCGTCTCCTCGCCCGAGTCGATCCGCTTTCCTCCCGGCAGGCGCTCGCACGGCGTTCTCAACCTGATCGTGGAGGGCGCCCATGCGCCGATGATGCAGCATGTCGCGCCGGTCATCGTCGAGCGGGTCAACCGCTTCTTCGGCTATCCCGCCGTGGAACGCGTCGCGTTCAGGCAAGGCTTCGTTCAGGTCGCCGCCGCCAGAGCGCGGGTCGCGCCGCCTTCGCTCCGGCCGCTTCCGGCCGAGCTCGGCGACAGCCTGCGCGCGATCGCCGACCCGGAGCTGAGGGCGGTGCTGGAATCGCTTGCGCGGGGGGTCGCCGCGAGCCAGGGGCGCCCGGTTACGGCCGAGATGATGGCGATCCCGGTCGTCGGCAAGGTGAAAGGGTGATGATGAAGTCGATTTTTCCAGCGGGCGCCGTGGCGGCGGCGTTGCTCGTGGCCGGTTGCGGCGGCTCGGGCGCGGGCAGCGCCGGCGCCAACAGCTCCGACAGCGCCACCGGCGGCGCCACGGTGGCGGCCGTGCCGGCGCCGGACGGCGGCGATTGGACCCAGAGCGTCAGCCAGACCGCCGACGGCGGCTTCGTGATGGGCAACCCGGGCGCGCGCGTGAAGATCGTCGAATATGCGTCGATGACCTGTCCGCACTGCGCCGATTTCTCGGAAAACGGCCTGCCCGCCTTGACCGAGAAGTACATCCGGACCGGCCAGGCGAGCCTCGAGCTTCGCAACTTCGTCCGCGATCCGGCCGACCTCGCCGCCTCGCTGCTCGCCCGCTGCAGCGGCCCCGCCGCCTATTTCAAGCTCACCGACCAGTTGTTCGCCGACCAGGAGCAGTGGATCGGCAAGCTCCAGACGATGAGCCCGGCCGACCAGCAGCGGCTGCAGACGCTCCCGCCGCAGCAGGCGGTGGGCGCGATGGCCGATCAGGCCGGCCTTATCGATTTCGTGCGGCTCCGCGGCATCCCCGAGGCGAAGGCACGCCAGTGCCTCGGCAACCAGGCCGAGCTCAAGCGGCTGGTCGGGATGACCCAAAAGGCGACGTCCGACCATCCCAACTTCCCCGGCACTCCGACCTTCATCGTCAATGGCGAGCTGGCCGAGAATACCGGCACCTTCGCCGCGCTCGAGCCCAAGATCCAGGAGGCGCTGCAATAATATGAAGCCCTTCTTCCTTGCCGTCCTCGCCGCCGCCGCCGCCGGCGCCGGAGCCGCCGCCTTCATCGCCGCGCCCGCCGCCGGCGCCGCCGCCCAGCAGGATTGGACCAAGATCGTCGCCGCCACGCCCGAAGGGGGCTTCCGTGTCGGCAATCCCGCCGCGCCGGTGAAGCTGGTCGAATATGGCTCGTTCACCTGCGATCATTGCGCCAACTTCGCGCGCGAAGCGATGCCGCAGCTGATCGGCAAACATGTCAGGAGCGGCCGGGTGAGCTTCGAATATCGCAGCTTCATCCGCGATCCGGCCGACCTGTCGGCGGCATTGCTCAGCGGCTGCGCCGGCCCGGCCCGATATTTCGAGCTCAACCACAGCTATTTCGCGGGCCAGAGCCAGTGGATCGGCCGCTATGCCGGCATGACCGAAGCGCAGAAGCAGGCGATCGACGCGCTGCCGCAGGAGCAGAAGCTGGCCAAGTTCGCCGCGTTCGGCGGCCTCGATGCCATCGCCGCCAAAGCCGGCGTGCCGCCCGCCCGCGCCGCGCAATGCCTCGCCGACAGCAAGGCGATCACCCGGCTGGTCGAGATGCGCAAGGTCGCGGTCGACACGCACAAGGTCCAGGGCACGCCCACCTTCCTCGTCAACGGCAGGACGGTGGATGCGCATAGCTGGTCGGCGCTCCAACCCTTGCTGGCTTCACCGGGAGGATAATAGCGGAAGAGATGCGTCCCGGGGGGGTGTCTTGCAGGTAAAGCGGATCAGGCTTTCGGGCTTCAAGAGCTTCGTCGAGCCAGCCGAACTGCGCATCGAGCCCGGCCTTACCGGCGTCGTCGGCCCCAATGGCTGCGGCAAGTCCAACGTGCTCGAGGCGATCCGCTGGGTGATGGGCGAATCGAGCGCCAAGTCGATGCGGGGCGCAGGCATGGAGGACGTCATCTTCGCCGGCACGGCGGCCCGGCCGGCCCGCGATTTCGCCGAAGTCTCGCTGCTGGTCGAGCGCAGGCCGGAGGACATGCCCGGCGATACCCGGTTCGCGCGCGACGGCGAGGTCGAGGTCACCCGGCGGATCGAGCGCGGGACCGGCTCCGCTTACCGGATCAACGGCCGCGACGTCAGGGCCAAGGACGTGGCCTTGCTGTTCGCCGACGCCGCCACCGGCGCCCATTCGCCGGCTTTGGTCAGCCAGGGCAAGATCGCCCAGGTGATCGCCGCCCGCCCGACCGAGCGCCGGATGATGCTCGAGGAGGCGGCCGGCATTGCCGGCCTCCACGTCCGCCGCAAGGATGCCGAGCAGAAGCTGCGCGCGGCCGAGGCCAACCTCGCGCGCCTCGACGAATTGCTCGCCGACATGGAGCAGCGGGCGAGCGCGCTCAGGCGCCAGGCCAAGGCCGCCGAACGCTATCGCAAGCTCAGCGAGCAGATCCGGCTCGCCGAGGGGCGGTTGGTGTTCGCGCGCTGGCGCGAGGCCGCGGCTGCCGCCGACGCCGCCCGGGAGGAAGCCGAAGCGGCCGTCGCCGCGGTGGAAACGGCCGCCGAAGCCCAGCGC
>DASZDE010000109.1:0-6375 GCA_035942355.1 Allosphingosinicella sp.
GAGGCCGATCGAGTCATGGGTCATCACGTAGATGACACGCGCATTCTGCAGAGCCGAGAGCCGGATGGCCGGCCGGCAATAATCGGCGAAAACGAGAAAAGTGCCGCCATAGGGAATGACGCCGCCGTGCAGCGCCATTCCGTTCATCGCGGCGGCCATGCCGAACTCGCGGATGCCGTAATAGATGTATCGGCCCGAATAATTCTCCTTGGTCAAAGGCTTCTGCGCCTTCGTTTTGGTATTGTTCGAGCCGGTCAGATCGGCCGAGCCGCCGATCGTCTCGGGCAGGACGACGTTGATCGCCTCGAGCGCGAGTTCGGATGCCTTGCGGGTGGCGACGTTCTGCGGGTTGGCGGCGAGCCAGTCAAAATAGTCGCTCTTGGCCATGCCGTCGGGCAGGCGCCCTGCCATGCGGCGGAGGAATTCCTCGCGCTGCGGATGAGCGTCCAGCCGGCTGCGCCATGCGCGGTGCGTATCCCGGCTCCGGCGGCCGAACCCGCGCCAGTCGTCGAGCAGCGCACGCGGCAGCTCGAACGGCTCATGCTCCCAGACCAGCTGCGCGCGTGCCGCCTTGACTTCGTCCGCGCCGAGCGCGGCGCCGTGGGTGGCGGCGGTGCCCTGCTTGTTGGGTGCGCCCCAGCCGATGACGGTGCGGCAGTCGATCAGGGAGGGCCGGGGATCGGCGACCGCCTCGTCGAGCGCACCTCGGATGCTGTCGAAATCATGGCCGTCGCAACCGGCGACGTGCCAGCCCGACGCGCTGTAGCGGGCGGGAATATCCTCCGACCTCGACAATTCGGTGCCGCCGTCGATGGTGATCTTGTTGTTGTCCCACAAGACGTTGAGCCGTCCAAGCTGCAAATGGCCGGCAAGACCGACCGCCTCGTGGTTGATCCCCTCCATGAGGTCGCCGTCGCCGGCGATCACCCAGGTGCGGTGATCGACCAGATCGTCGCCGAACACGGCGTTCAGATGGCGCTCGGCGATGGCCATGCCGACCGCCATCGCGAAACCCTGGCCGAGCGGGCCGGTGGTCGCCTCGACGCCCTTCATCATGAAGTTTTCGGGGTGGCCCGCGCAGGGACTGCCGAGCTGCCGGAACCGGCTAATCTCATCCATTGTCGGATGGGCGTAACCGGTCAGGTGAAGCAAAGCATAGATCAGCATGGATCCGTGCCCGGCGGACAGAACGAACCTGTCTCGATCGTACCAATCAGGGTCTTGCGAGTTGTACTTCAGATATTCAGTGAACAGGACCGTCGCCGCGTCGGCCATTCCCATCGGCATCCCCGGATGGCCGCTATTCGCCGCCTGGACCGCGTCCATCGACAACGCGCGTATCGCATTGGCGAGCAGTCTCGGTTCGGCCGGCATCTTTTTCCCTTGCTGAAGGCCCCGGACGGGACGGCGGCGGAAGCTCGGGGGCTCCCGCCGCCCGCCCCCTTTAAGCGCGAAGGCGCGGAGGTCAACCGCACGCCCGGAGTCTCAAGCGCTTGCCGCCATCTTCCGTCACGGTTATTCGGGTCGCCATGGCAGACGAACAGGCGATGAAGGCAGTCGGCCGAATCGAACGGGCGCTGGCCCGGATCGAGGCAGCCGCGGAACGGGCGCCGCCGGCGCCGCGCGACGACGGCGAGCTACGCGAGCTTCGCCAGGTCCACCAGGCGCTGCGCGGCAAGGTCGAGGGCGCGATCGCCCAGATCGACCGCCTGCTCGCCAGCCGCGGAGGCGTTTAGCCATGGCCTCGGTCGACGTCGAAATCGCCTCGCGCCGCTATGCCGTCGCTTGCCGGGATGGCGAGGAGGCGCACCTCCAGGCGGTGGCCGCAATCGTCGACCGGAAGGCCCGCGACGCGGCGGCGGCGCTCGGCACGCTCAGCGAGTCGCGCCATTTGCTGTTCGCCTCGCTGCTGCTGGCCGACGAACTGAAGGAGCGCCGCGAAGGAATTGGGGGCCCGGTCGAAGCCGAACCCGACCCGGCGGTGGCGCAAGCGCTCGAGCGTCTGGCCGAACGAGTCGAGGAACTCGCCGAAAGGCTTGAGGCCGCCGCGTCGAACCCCTAGATAGCAGCTGACGGGTACTGCCCGGTACGAGCTCAAGCGAACATCCCTGAGGCGATAAGACATCCTCGGGGGCTGTCCCTGGCCGGACCCTGGTTCGGCACATATGGTCCCCACCTGACGTTCTGGCGTCAGAGGATATTCCGGCAAACGGCCATGGCGGTCCCGTCACCCCCCAAAGAGCGGCTGCGCGCCGAGGCTCTCGAGCAAAGGCGGAGCTACGCGCGCAGTCTGACCAGCGACCTGCGCGAGGAGCTGGAGGCGAAGCTGGCGCGGCTCGTGCTGCCGCATTTGATCGGCGCCCGCATCGTCGCAGGCTATCACCCGATGAAAGAGGAGATCAGCCCCGGTCGGGTACTCGACGGCCTCGGCGACGGGCAGGCTGCCGTCCTCCCCTGGTTCGCCGGACGCGACTCGAGGATGATCTTCCGCCGGGCCCCGGCCGTCGAGCCGGGACCTTGGGGAATGTTGCAGCCCTCGGCGGCGGCCGAAGCGCTCGCGCCCGACCTGGTGCTGGTCCCGCTCGTCCTCGGCGACCGGAGCGGCACCCGGATCGGCCACGGCAAGGGCCATTACGACCGGGCGCTGGCGCACCTCCGCCAGGCGGGCGGCGCCGTCTTCACGATCGGCATCGCCTGGGAATGCCAGATCAGCCACGAACCGATTCCAGCCGATCCGTGGGACGTGCCGCTCGACGCGATCGCCACGCCGGCCGAGTGGATCGACTGCCGATGAACGAGCCGACCTGGCGCAAGCCCGCCGGAATCTTCCTGATCCTGCTGCTTATCGCGGTCTGGGCGGCAATCGTGGCAAGCGTCGCCGGCCGGCTCGACGGCGTTCCCGCTCCGGTCCAGGCGATCTTCTACCTGATTGCCGGCATCGTCTGGGTCGTGCCGGTCAGGCCGGTTCTCGTCTGGATGGAGACCGGCCGCTGGCGCGCTCCGCCGCGAAGCTGAAGCCGCCGCGGAGCAGGCGACGTCGCTTTTGACCGCTGAGAAACGGATTGTGGGGAAGCGCGCCGGAAGGGGATGGCGCGAGTGACGGGGCTCGAACCCGCGACCTCCGGCGTGACAGGCCGGCGCTCTAACCAACTGAGCTACACCCGCGTAATCAATGCGGCGCCGACTAAGCGAGCGCCCGAAAACTGTCAAGGAAGCCTAGAGCTTATTGCGGTGCGGCGGATGCTCCTCGACGAGCTCGTCATAATGGGTGTGGGTGAGCGTCCCCTCCTCGAACAGGAAGCCGGCAATGTCCGGCTTGCCGGCGGCGTCGAGCACGGTCTTGAGGATGATCAGCAAAGGCACGGCGAGCAGCGCCCCGGTCGTGCCCCAGACCCACGCCCAGAAGCTCAGGGCGATCAGGATCAGCAGCGGGTTGATCGTCAGCCGGCGCCCCACCAGCGAGGGCGTAACGACATTGGCCTCGATGAGGTGGATCATGGCAAAGCTGACCGCCGGCAGCAGCGCGTACCAGGGATCGGCGAACGCCATCAGGCCGCCCAGCGCCAGCAGCAGCACCGATGCGATCGGCCCCAGATAGGGGATGTAGTTGAGGACCGCGACGATGCCGCCCCACATCAACGGAGTCGGCATCTCGATCATCCACAGGATGAAGGCGACGACCAGCCCCATGCCGACATTCACCAGCGTGATCGTGCCGAGATAGGTCGAAGTGGCATCGACCACCTGCTGGATCACGCGGGCGGTGGTCATCGCCCCGTCGAAGCTGGTGCGGGTAATAATCGTCTGCTTGCGCATCCGGGTCCAGCCGGCAAGGAAGAAGAAGATCACCAGCAGGGCGAAGAACAGCTGGATCGCGGCGTGCGGCGCCGAGGTGGCGATGAGGTCGAGCATCGAATTGGGGGTCTCGACGGCGACGGTCTGCGCCTGCCCGGTCGGCTCGCTGCCGAACTCGGTGACCACCTCGTCGATGAACCGCTCGAGGCTGGCATAGACGTCGAGCAGGGGCGCGAGCGTCTCGCGGATCCGGCCAATCCGCTCCGGGAGCAGCCGCACCCATTCGGTGGCGGGCAGGACGATGGCGGCGACCGCCATGTTGGCGACCGCGATGAACAGCAGCACGCAGATCAAGGCGGCGAGGCCCGACGGCACGCGGCGGCGCTCGAACCATTCGAGCAGCGGCACCAAAGCGATCGCGATCACCAGCGCGGCCGTCACCGGCAGGAAGAACTCCGCCCCGGCGCGAAGCGCGAACGGCAGCGCGATTGCGAACCCGGCGCCGCAGATCAAGGTCAGGGCGGCGATCAGCCGGTCGCGTCCGTAAGCGGCCGCCGCGCTTTCGAAATGCGCCTCGTCCGCATGCGCGTCGGCCAGTGGCGGCGGCTTTGCGCCTCCCGACGGGAGCTGGTCCTTGACGTCTGCCATCGGCGCGAACATGCCCGGATACGGGCGCGAACGCCAGCCGGTCGTTCGCGCACCGCACGCCCCCTCCCCGCTTGGCTTTGGCCGCCAAATCCGGTTAGAGCGGCGGCATGAGGGGGCTATCCACGATCGAAGCGGCCGCCGTCGAGGCGTGCGCGTCCGCGCCGATGCTCGACCAGGTGCAGCGCTGGGCGACGATCAACAGCGGCTCGCACAACCTCGACGGGCTCGCCGCCGTCGGCGCCATGCTGGCCGAGGAGTTCGCCGCGCTGCCGGGCGTGCCGACGATGCGCGAGCCGGCCGATGTGCGCGAAATGCACGCCGACGGCTCGCTGAGGGACGTCCAGCACGGCTTCAACCTCCACCTCGCGGTGCGCCCGGAAGCGCCGGTCCAGCTGCTCCTCACCGGCCATATGGACACGGTGTATGCGGCCGATCACCCGTTCCAGTCGCTCAAATGGCGCGAACCGGGCGTGCTGAACGGCCCCGGCGTCGCCGACATGAAGGGCGGGCTGGCGGTGATGCTGGCGGCGCTCAAGGCGGTCGAGGCCACCGATGCCGCGGCGCGGCTCGGCTATGAGGTGGTCGTCAACAGCGACGAGGAGGTCGGCTCGCCCGGCTCCGCTCCCCTCATAGCAGCGGCCGCGGCGGGCAAGCAGGCGGCGCTCACCTACGAGCCGGCGGCGCTCCCCGACGGCACGCTCGCCGGGGCGCGGCCGGGAAGCGGCAATTTCTCGATCTTCGTCCACGGCCGCAGCGCGCATGCCGGGCGCAATCCCGAGCAAGGCCGCAACGCGATCGTCGCCGCCGCCGATCTCGCGCTGCGGCTCAATCGCGCGCGAGGGCCGAGCCTGTCGGTCAACCCCGCCCGCATCGACGGCGGCGGCCCCAGCAACGTCGTCCCCGACCGGGCGGTGCTGCGGGTCAACATGCGGCCGGCGACCGGCGATGATCAGCGGCGCGCGCAGGCCGAGCTCGACGCCGCGGTCGCGATGGTCGCCGCCGAGCACGACGTCCGCATCGAGCTGCATGGCGGCTTTGGGCGGCCGCCCAAGCCGCTCGATCCCGCCGCCGAGCGGCTGTTCGCGCTGGTCCGAAGCTGCGGCGCCGACCTCGGCCAGACGATCGGCTGGCGGACGTCGGGCGGCGTGTGCGACGGCAACAACATCGCCGCATGCGGCGTGCCGGTGGTCGATACGATGGGGGTGCGCGGCGGCGCGATCCATTCGCATGACGAATATCTGATCGTCGACAGCCTGGTCGAGCGGGCGCAATTGAGCGCGCTCACCATCCTGCGGCTGGTTTCCGGAGGCCTTGCATGAGCTTCCGCATCCGCCCCGCCGGCAATGACGACTTCCAGGCGATCTACGAGATGGCCAAGCTCACCGGCGGCGGCTTCACCAACCTGCCGCCGGACCGCGGCTCGCTCGTCGACAAATTGATCCGGTCGCAGGCGGCGTTCGAAAGCGACGTCGACGTCCAGGGCGACGACCTGTTCATGATGGTGCTCGAAAATGCCGACACCGGCCAGATCCGCGGCACCTGCCAGATCTTCGGCCAGGTCGGCGTCGAATGGCCATTCTATTCGTACCGGATCACCACCCTCACCCAGACCTCCAAGGCGCTCGGCAAGACCTTCCGCGCCGAGATGCTGACCTTGTGCACAGACTTCGAAGGCTCGTCCGAGGTGGGCGGGCTGTTCCTGCATCCCGGCGAGCGCGCCGGCGGGCTCGGCCTGCTGCTCGCGCGCAGCCGCTATCTGTTCATCCGCCAGCACCGCAAGCGCTTCGGCGAGCAGGTGCTGGCCGAGCTCAGGGGGGTCATTGACGAGGCCGGCGGCTCGCCTTTCTGGGACGCGATCGCCGGCAAGTTCTTCGGCATGGACTTCCGAGCGGCCGACGAGTTCAACGCCATGCACGGCACCCAGTTCATCGC
>DASZDE010000110.1:0-27012 GCA_035942355.1 Allosphingosinicella sp.
GATCCAGGGGGAGGGCGGCATCCGGCCGGCACGCCACGCCTTCATCACCGGCCTCCGCCGGCTTGCCGACGAGCACGACCTGATGCTGGTGTTCGACGAGGTCCAGTGCGGCATGGGGCGGACCGGCAAATTGTTCGCCTACGAGCATTACGGCATCGAGCCCGACATTCTGGCTTCGGCCAAGGGGATCGGCGGCGGCTTCCCGATGGGCGCGTGCCTCGCCACCGAAAGAGCCGCGGCCGGCATGGTGATCGGCACCCATGGCTCGACCTATGGCGGCAATCCGCTCGCCATGGCCGCCGGTCAGGCCGTGCTCGACGTGGTCGCCGACCCCGAGTTCCTCGACCATGTCACCCGCATGGGCGAGCGGCTGCGCGGCGCGCTCGAGCAGATGATCCCCAATCACGACCATCTGTTCGAAAGCGTGCGCGGCGTGGGGCTGATGCTCGGCGTCAAGATGAGGAGCGACAGCCGCGACTTCGTCGGTCATTTGCGCGAGCACGGGCTGCTTACCGTCGCCGCCGGCGACAATGTGGTCCGCGTGCTGCCGCCCTTGATCGTCGAGGAGGAGCATATCGGCGAATTCGTCGAGCGGCTGTCCGAAGCGGCGCGCCGCTACAAAATCCCGCAGGTTGCGGCCTGACCGGCGGGATATCGGAGCCCGCCTCAGCGTTGGCCCCGTCGCGATCATGATTTTCCCACAGCAGAGCGGGGTGGCGCCGGGTTCCAACCTGGACCAGGCGCTTGGCTTCACCATCACGGCGCGGAACGCCCGCGGCCGGCTCGTCCGTCTCGGCCCCGTCCTGCAGGACATCCTTGCCGCCCACGATTATCCGGCGCCGATCGCGCGCATCCTGTCGGAGGCGCTGGCGCTCACCGCCTTGCTCGGAGCGATGCTCAAGAATGCCGGCGGGCAGCTCACGCTGCAGGCGCAGACCGAGGCCGGCCTGATCGACCTGCTGGTCTGCGACTATAAGGGCGGCGAGCTGCGCGGCTATGTCCGGTTCGACAGGATGCGGCTGGCCGAAGCGCCGGTACTGCCGTCGCTGTTCGCCCTGTTCGGGAAAGGCTATCTGGCGATCACCTTCGACCAGGCGGTGACGGGCGAGCGCTACCAGGGCATCGTCCCGCTCGAGGGCGACAGCCTGGCGGACGCGGCCCAATCCTTCTTCAGCCAATCGGAGCAGATACCGAGCCTCGTCCGGCTCGCGGTGGACGATACCGGCCATGTCGCCGGCGGGCTGCTGCTCCAGCATCTGCCCGAGGGAGAGGAGGGCCGCGATCGGCTCCACACCCGGCTCGACCACCCCGAATGGGATCATGTCCGCATCCTTGCCGAAACCGTGAAGGCCAACGAGCTGTCCGACCGCGGCCTGCCCCTCGACAGCCTGCTATGGCGTCTGTTCCACGAGGAGGAGGAGATTCGCGTGCTTGCCTCGGTCCCGCTCAGCAAGGGGTGCCGCTGCAGCTTCGAGCACATTCGCGGCGTCATCGCGCGCTTTGCCGAGGACGAGCGGCAGGCGATGGTCGATGCGGACGGCTTTATCAGCGTCGAGTGCGAATTCTGCTCGCGCGTGTTCCCGATCTCGACCAACGATCTCGACCCTTAGGAGCGCTGCCGCGACGAACCTCGATTCGGGCGAGGAAATCTGCTATGACTCGCGGGTCGCGCCGGTCCGTCCGGCGTGAAGGACCGGCGGGCAGGGCTCCCGCCACGAGTGGGAGTGTCGCATGACCCGGTACCATGGCGCGTCGCGCCGGGCGCTTGTCGCGCTCGCCGCGGCCACTTTGACGGCAGCGCCCGCGCTGACGCAGCAGGTTGCCAAGCTGACGGCGCTTGCGCAGCTCGAGCCCGGCCTGTGGCAGCTTCGCGATCTCGAGGATCGCAGCGCGGAGCCGCAGAGCCTCTGCGTGGCCGATCCGAACCTGCTGCTGCAGGTCCAGCATCGCGAAGCGGCCTGCCAGCGCACCATCATCGATGACGGGCTGAAGGCGGCGACCGTGCACTATACCTGCCCGGCCAATGGTTTCGGCCGGACCTCCTTGCGCGTGGAAACCTCCAAGCTGGCGAAGATCGACACCCAGGGCATATCCCATAATGTGCCGTTCGCCTATCGGATGGAGGCGCGGCGTACCGGCGAATGCGCGGTCAGCGCCAGCCGTTAAGATTCTGTTTACCCACGGTTGCTACTAAGGAGTCCGTGCCGGATTTGGGCACGCTTTCCTCCCTAGCAGGCCTAACGGCCTCACCTGGGCCGCCTTCGGGCGGCCCGTTTCTTGTTGGCGGCGGAACGCCCGGCCGATGCCGAAGCGCCGGCCGCCGAGCGGGTCTTAGCCGACCGCGCACTTCTTCTTGAGCTCGTTGCGGCGGTCGTAGCAACTGTCGTCGAGCGGCGGGAGCACCGGCATCGCGATCAGATGCGGGCTGTAGGTGGCGACGCGGTCCTGCGCGGGCACCAGGCTGCTGCGCAGCTCGCGCATGCGCTGCTGGGCGGTCAGGTGGAACTGCCCCTTGGGGCGGGTGAGCGCTTCCTTGGCGATGGCCGACGCGGTCTGGCAGAAGCCGAACTGCGCCTGCAGCGTCGAGAAATTATTGTAGGTGCTGGTCGTGTAATCGTCGAACGCCTTCTGCCCCTTGGCGGCGCTGCCCTGGACCCGTTTGAAATAATTGTTCATGGTCGTATAGGCTTCGGCCAGCTCTTTCGAATGGTGGGCGAGGATCCCGTTGTAATTATCGACGGCGCGCAGATATTTCGAGAACTGGCACTGAAGCGCCGCGACGTTGAGGCCCGCGCGCAGGTTCCACAGCAGATGCGCGCGATATTCGGCCGGGGTCGCGCCGGGGATGGGCAGGCCCACGATCGGGTCGCTGCCCTCGATTGGACCCTTCTGAAAGCCGGGATCGGTCAGGAACAGCTGCGCCGCGGCCGGCCGCGGGGCCGCGGCGGACGCGCATATGAGGGCGGCCGCTATGCCTGTGGTGAACGATCGCCGCATGAAAACCCCTCCGCTGACCCGGCCCGTCTGCCGGCGGTCCTGCGCCGGAGATTAACGATGCCGGCCTTGTAATCTACTTTCCGCCCGAGCGCTCGTCGCCGAAGCAGCACGGCTCGGCCCGCCACGCCGCTCGCCAGCTGGCGAAAGGCTTCGCGGGGCAAAGAAAAAGGCCGCCCGGCTGCCCGGACGGCCTTCTTATCGCTGACGCCGGGAATTACATCCCGTTGGTCATGTTCGCGTCCGTGCCGGTGTTGCCGGTGCCGGTGTCGGTCATGTTGCCGCCGGTCATGTTGGCATCCATCGTCATGTTGGCGTCCATCGCCATGTTGGCGTCGGTGCCGAGGGCGCCGTCGACGGCGGTCACGTCATTGGTGGTGCCGTCCATCATCGGGTCGGTAGCACCCATGTCGGTCATCGCCGCATTGTTGGCCTCGGCATTCTCGCCGCCGCCGCAAGCGGCGACCAGGAGGGCCGCACTGGCGACCATGGACGAGGTCATGACTGTCTTGAAAAGGTCACGCATTTAGAAACTCCCTAGATTGGCGATCCGGCGGGGGTCGGGCCCTTTTTTTGCCAAATCGGATTTGCACATAAACGGAAAGAGAATGGCTCTCAAGCCTTCCCCTCTCTCCCCTCGAGAGAGACAAGGAAATGGTCGAGCCCCTGTTTCAGCGCCAGATCGAAACGTTCCTGCCCATTGGCCACTCCCATCTCGTCGAGGCTGGTCACTGGAAACTCCGCAATACCGCATGGCACTATGCCTGAGAAGTGGGAAAGTTCCGGACCTATGTTAAGCGAAAAGCCGTGCAGGGTGATCCACTTACGCACCCGAACCCCGATCGCGCCGATTTTCGCCTCGCTTTTGCCACGCCTGACCCAGATGCCGATCCGCCCGTCGGCGCGGTGGGCGGCGACGCCGAGCCGGCCCAGCGCCGCGATCACCCAGCCCTCGAGCGCGTGGACGAAGCCGCGCACGTCGCGCCCGCGCCGGTCGAGGTCGAGCAGCACGTAGCCGACCCTTTGGCCCGGCCCGTGATAGGTGTAGCGGCCGCCGCGGCCGGCCTCGAACACCGGCAGGCCCTGCGGGTTGAACAATTCGGCCGGGTCGGCGCTGGTGCCGGCGGTGTAGAGCGGCGGATGCTCGAGCAGCCAGACCAGCTCGGCGGCCTCGCCGCGGCGGATGCGGTCCGCCCGCGCCGCCATCGCCGCGAGCGCGTCGGGATAGGGCGTCAGCCCCGGCGTGTGCCGCCATTCGACTTCGCGCGTGGCCATAGCCCGCCGTCTCCGCCACAATCGGCGCCGCCGTTCAAGCCTTGCTTGAATCCGCGGGCGCCCGGCGACTATGGGTCCGTGGCAGCAACGGGGGCCGACCGCATGACATTATCCTACAGCGCCGTCTGGGACGACCTGACGGCCATGGCGCGGGCCAATTCATCCGTGCTGCTGGCGATCGCCGGCGTGTTCCTGTTCCTGCCCGGCCTGCTGGTCGCCTATTTCATCCCCCAGCCGCAGTCCGACGCCTCCCGCATCCTCGCCGACCTGTGGACCTATCATGCCGCCAACGCGCACTGGCTGTTGCTCGGCACGATCGTCAACATGGCCGGCGCCATCGCCATGCTGCTGCTGCTCCTCGACCGGGACGGGCGCACGGTCGGCAATGCCATCGCCGGCACGCTGCCGATCCTGCCGGCCTATTTCATCGCCTCGCTGCTGGCCGGGCTGGCGATCGGCTGCGGCCTGTTGCTGCTGATCGTTCCGGGCCTTTATCTGTTCGGCCGGCTCGCTGTGCTCGGGCCGGTGCTGGTGACGGAGGAGCGCCACCCGCTGCGAGCGCTGGCGCGGTCGTTCGAGCTGACGAGGGGCAAGGGCTGGGCGATCATCGGCCTGGTCGCGCTGGTGGCCGCGGCCGCACTCGTGCTCGGCTTCGCGCTGATCGCGGTGGTCGGGACTTTGTTCCGGCTGCTCGCGAGCGACCGGCTGGAGCTGCTGCTGGTGGCGATGCTGAGCGCGTTCGCCAGCGCGATGCTGTCGGGCGTGCTGATCCTGCTCTACGCCGCCCTCTACCGCCGGCTCGCGGGAGCCGGGCCGAGCAGTGGCACCTGAGGCGCCGCCTCGGCGGGCAGCAGCCCGGCGAGCCGCGGATCCGGAAAGCTTTCGAACGCGCGCTGATAGGCGGTGAAGCCGGCCTTGAGGTAAGCGGGGAGGGCGGCGGGATGGTCGAGCGTGCAAGTGTGGACGTGGACGCGCCCGATGTCCCTGCGCCAGGCGAGCGCCAGCGTCTGCGCGAACAGCCAGCCGCCATGGCCCTTCCCGGCGAGCTCGGGGACGAGGCCGAGGAAGGCGATCAGGCACTGGCCGGGTTCGCCGAAGTCGAGCTCGATCATGCCGATTTCGGTGCCGGCGCGGTCGAGGATTGCGTGGACCTCGCCGATCTTGGCGGCGAGCGCCTCATCGTCCATCGCCAGCCGCGAGAACCACAGCCAGCGCGCGCCGATGCGGGCGAACAGCCGGCGATATTGGGCGGGGGTGATTTCGGGCCAGGGCTTCAGGCGCAGCGGCGACGAGGGCAGGGGGCGCAGCTTCGGGCGGTCGGTCATCTCGAGATAGGTGACGACGGCGCCGACATGGCCGGGGGGGAGGGGGGTGAGGCTCATATATTCCTCCTCGAGCTTGTCTCGGGGAGGGGGACCGCGATGCGCAGCGGCGTGGTGGAGGGGCGGTCGCGCTGTCGGCGCGAACGGTGTCGCTTGTCGTCGAGGCCGATCATCTCAATGTCTCACCTGCCGATCCCCGTGGCCGGTTGCAAGCTGCCGCAGGGGGATGAGCGCGAAGGCGCCAAGCGCAAAGGCGCGAAGGAGGGGGGTCTCACGCGGAGACGCGGAGACGCGGAGGGGCGTGGAGACGCAGTGGAAGAGTGGAGGATGAGGGTTTCGGGCGGAGACGCAGATATGGGAGAGTGGGCGCGCTGCGCGCGCCCGTCCGTTTAGCGGGGAGGCCTCCGGCTGCTTCGCAGCCGCCCCTCCACCGGCTTCGCCGGTCCCCCTCCCCGAGCAAGCTCGGGGAGAAGCTTTTGCGAGCCCATCCTGGACGCACGGAGCCTCCTCTTAGTCCTCCCCAGCTCGTCTTGGGGAGGGGACCGCCTGGCCGGGCCGGGTGGTGGAGGGGCAGGTCCGCTACGCGATCAGTCGCTATTCCGCCGCCACGGCAGAGGGCTCGGCGGCCGCTCGAAAATCGATGGGGCGGCACTCGATCACTTGCCGGTAGATCGCCTGCTGGTCTTCCGGCGGCAGCCCGGACGTGAACCTGAATGTGGAGGCCGCGAGATATTCCCGGTTCAGCT
The DNA here is from genome assembly GCA_035942355.1 of Allosphingosinicella sp. Classification (GTDB taxonomy): domain Bacteria; phylum Pseudomonadota; class Alphaproteobacteria; order Sphingomonadales; family Sphingomonadaceae; genus Allosphingosinicella. The sequence continues at coordinate 6,338 of DASZDE010000110.1, forward strand.
CGTAGGCCTTCCAGCGCCTGTCGAGGCCCTCGGCCACAGCACCGGTCGTGTTGGAGCCGGCGAAAATGTCGACCACCAGATCCCCGGGGTCGGTCAGCATCTTGATGAAGAAGCTCGGCAGCTGTGCCGGGAACCGCGCCGGGTGCCCCTTCACCCCGGCGCCCTTGCAGGCCCTCAGATAAGGACTGTTGCTCTCGGTGTTGGAGATTTGCATCAGGTTCGAAGGGATGGCGCCGCCATTGTCGCGGGCGAATGCCTTGCCGATATCGTGTCCGCTCGGCCGCTCCTTGGGCGAGTAGAAGCCATCCGGGTCCGCCAGCAGCTTCTTCATCCGGGCGCTGTAGGGGGCGAGCACCTTCGTCACGTCTGCCTTGGGCCACGCCGTCTTGCCGAACCACCACACCGTGTTGACCGAATCCTTCACTCTGATTTTGCGTTTGTTGACCCACTCGATGGGGCTCGGCAGCTTGGACGGATTGAACCAGTAGAAGTCCTCGGCGAGGTGGAAGCCGATCTCATCGCAGAAGCGGATCGGGACGCGAAAGTTATAGAGGCTGCGCGACGGCTCTCCCCGTTGGTAGGCGCCCCCCAAGTCCAGGACGAAGCTCCCGTCCGTGCGAAGCTTCCTGAAAACCAGCGCGGCAAACCTGGTGAGCCAGTCGAGATACTCCGCCTGATCCTTATTGCCGTAGCTCTTCTGCCGCTGCAGCGCGAAGGGCGGCGAGGTCATCACGAGATTCACCGAATCGTTCGGGAGCAGGTCGAGCAGCTCAAGCGCATCGCCGCACCAGGCTTCCCCAAGCCCGGTCCGGTAGGCAAGCGTGGCTTCATATAATCCGACCATCGTACCTGCTACTCAAACGCTGTCGACGCATTTGCGTCAATCCGGTTTACCGATCCTATGCCCTCAGGGAACAGGCTACGCGACACATTGGCGACGAACCTGCGCCGCCTGCGGGCGAGTCGCGGCCTCAGTCAGGAAGCTTTAGCCGATCTGGCAGAGCTTCACAGGACCTTCGTGGGCTCGGTCGAGCGGTCGGAGCGGAACATCTCGCTGGACAATTTGGAGCGGCTTGCAAAGGCTCTCGGCGTCTCCGCTGCCGAGTTGCTGCGCGAAGCGTGACGATGGCCGGACTGAGACCGCACCCCGACAAGCACCGAATGGATGAGCTGATGCCGGCCGTGCGCGAATTTCAGGCGCTCGCGCTCAAGCACGGCATCGGAGACATCTTTCAGGACAATGGCGGCAAGCTCCTCCAGCTGGTGTTGACGATGGACCTCAACGTCTCCGCAGGGCGGAGCGGGAGCGACGCGAAGGATCGACTGGGCCGGGAGTACGAACTGAAGTCGGTGAACATCGATCTCACGTCCTCGTTCAGCACCAACCATCACCTCAACCCCATCATCATCGCCAAATACAGGAAGATGGGCTGGTTGTTCGCGATGTATCGCGGTATCGAGCTCACCGCGATCTACAGCATGGAGGCCTACCATCTGGAGCCCTTCTTCCGGAAGTGGGAGGAGCAGTGGCATCGCCAGGCGCGAGATCTGAACAACCCGAAGATTCCGGCGAAGTTCGTCCTGCAGCATGGGACGCTCATCTATGGCGTAACCCCCGAAAGAACCGGCCGTGCACGTGCCGCTCCGATGCGGCCTCCCATCGATCCCTTCGCGCCAGAGGATTGATCCGCCGAGAGGGAGGGTACTGCACTGCCTGAACACCCGGTCCGCCGGCTTCCTGCCATACCGGGAGGCGCTAACCCGGAGACAAGCTCGGGGAGGAATAGCTCGGGGAGGAATTTGGGTGCGGCGGAGAACCAGGTGGGTGAGAAACTGCTTGCATTTCTGTTCACTTTATGTTCTGAGGACGAGTGAGCAGGATGGGAGATTCGAGGATGCGGGGGCGGTATATCGACGCGGCGGCAAAGGCGGCGTTCCTCGCGGCATTTCGCGGCGGCGCAAGGCGCGAGGAGGCGGCCAAGGCGGCGGGGTTCGCGCTCAATTCCTTCTATCGGGCGGCGCAGCGGGACCCCGCCTTCCGCACCGCCCTCGACGAGGCGCATGCCGCCTCGGCCGCCGCCGAGCGGGGGCTCGGCGGCGAGACGCGGGCGCGATCGAACAATTTGCGGATCTTCCAGAGCCGGCGGATGCGCCACGTCAGGTTCACCGCGGCGCGGCAGGAGGTCTTCCTCGCCCATTTCTCGTGGAGCTGCGACGTGGTCGCCGCGGCGGCCGCGGCGGGGGTGTCGGAATCCACCGTCTACGCCCACCGCCGCAAGGATCCCGCCTTCGCCGCTGCATTCCAGGAGGCGCTCGAGCAGGCCTATGTGCGGCTCGAGGCGGAAGCGGTGCGGCAGCGGCTCGCCGCCCAGGAGCGGCTGCGCGCGGCGATCGACCGCGCCGAGCCGGGCGCGGCGCCCGCCGCCGCCGACGAGGCGGCGGAGTTCGAGCGGGTGATGAGGGTGCTGGCGCGCTGGGACCGGAAGAACGGCGCGGTCGGGCCGCGCGAGTGGGGCCATGGGCGGCAGAAATGCTGGAGCTTCGAGGAGGCGATAGTGGCGCTCGACAGCAAATTGTGCGCGCTCGGGGTGCGGCGCGGGGTCGTGCCGGGCGGCTAGGAAGAGGGGGCGCCGGCCGCGGCCCTCGCGGAGTGAGCGGCCTCGGGACTGTCCGGAATCGTACTCCAAAGTGTCCGCGGGCGGACAGGCGGTCCGATGCGGCGCCGGGCTGCGACGGAGGATCGGCTGGCGCGAAAGTTGCAGCATCATGGCTCGCAACCCGCTCAGCGCCGCCGTCGGAAAGGATGACAAAGTGACCGAGCCGTTCGTGCCTCGCCATTGCCGCCGCATCGCCCTGGCCGTGGCGGCCGCGCTCTCCGCAATCGGGCCGGTCGTTCCCGGCGGTGCCGCCGCGAGCACGGCCGAGGCCGCGGACCGCGCGTCCTACGTCCTGCTCGCGCCCGGCAGCCGGAGCAGCACGATGAGCGGCTCCATGGAGGATTTGCGCCGCGCCCAGTCGCTGCGCGCCGGCCGCGAAGGGCTGCTCTACGTCCGCTACGGCGGCGCCGCCTATGTCATTCGCGACGCCGCGACGCTGCGCCGGGCCCAGGCGATTTTCGAGCCGCAGGAAGCGCTCGGCGCGCGCCAGGCCGAACTGGGGTCGCGCCAGGCCGCGCTCGGCAGCCGCCAGGCGAAGCTGGGCGCGGAGCAGGCCCGGCTCGGCGCCCGGCAGGCGAGCGCCTCGCCGGACCGCGCCGACGAGCTCGGCCGCCAGCAGGACGCGCTGGGACGGCGGCAGGACGCGCTCGGCGAGCAGCAGGACGCGCTCGGCCGGCAGCAGGACGCGCTGGGCCGCGAGCAGGACCGGCTGGGCCGCGCGGCCGAGGCCAAGTTCCGCGCCTTGCTCGCCGATGCGGTGCGGCGCGGACTGGCCCAGCGCGTGAATTGAGGGTGCGGGCGGCGGGCGGGCGGCATCCAGGTGACTGGGGCGTCCGGCTGCTTCGCAGCCGCCCCTCCACCACGCTCCGCGTGGTCCCCCTCCCCGAGACAATCTCGGGGAGGAATAGGCCGGGGAGGAATTTCACCCCCAGGTCGCGACCGGCGGCAGGCTCATCAGGATCGCCTCGACATTGCCGCCGGTCCTGAGGCCGAACAACGTGCCGCGGTCGTAGAGCAGGTTGAACTCGGCATAGCGGCCGCGATAGTCGAGCTGGCGCGCCTTGTCGGCCGCGTCGAACGGCGCGGTCATCCGCCGCCGCACCAGCCGCGGGAAGACGTCGAGGAACGCCTCGCCGACCGCGCGCGTGAACGCGAAATGCGCGTCGAAGCTCGCACCCTTGCCGGGCTCGGCGCATTCGAGATGGTCGTAGAAGATGCCGCCGACGCCGCGCTGGACGCCGCGATGGGGCAGGAAGAAATAATCCTCGGCCCATTTCGAGAAGCGCGGGTAGTAGGTCGGGTCGTGGGCGGCGCAGGCGGCGCGCAGGCGGGCATGGAAGTCGGCGGTGTCCTCCTCATAGGGGATGGGCGGGTTCAGATCGGCGCCGCCGCCGAACCAGCGCCGCGTCGTGGCTAGGAAGCGCAGGTTCATGTGGACCGCCGGCACGTGCGGGTTGGCCATGTGCGCGACCAGGCTGAGGCCGGTGGCGAAGAAGCGCGGATCCTGCTCGGCGCCGTGGACGGTGGCGGCGAATTCCGGGCTGAAGCGGCCGCCGACGGTCGAGACGTTGACGCCGACCTTCTCGAACACGGCGCCGCGCATCAGCCCGCGCACGCCGCCGCCGCCCGGCGAGCCGTCCGGGTCGGCGCGGTCCCAGGGCGTGTAGGCGAAGGCGGCGTCGCTCCCGGCCTCGCGCTCGCTCGCCTCGAACTCGGCGCAGACAAGGTCCCTGAGCGCCTCGAACCAGTCCCGCGCCGCCTGCTGCTCTCGATCGAGCTCGATCATTCGCGCCTCCGCTTTTGCCGATGCCGCGAGCGGGCTCGGGATGCAAGATGAAGCCCGTTCTGCTCGCTCCGCAATGCGCCGAACGTCACCGCCCTCGTTTCGATAATCGATAAGATGATTGACGGCGATCGATAATGCCATTATCGACAGTCGATATGATCGTTGGAGTGCAAGGCAGATGACCCGATCCTATTCCGCCGCGCTGCCGATCGCCTATGTCGTGCTCAGGATCCTCATTGTCCTCAATTGGCTGGTCGGCGCGGCGATCCTCATCCTGCTGGTCGCCATGCCCACCGAGCGGTGGATCATGACCTCGTTCGGGCTTTCGCCTTCGCCCGAGGCGGACCGGCTGATCATGGGCCTGCACGCGATCGCCTGGATCGGCCTCGCCACGATCCCGCTGAACCATGTCGTCCTCACGCGGCTGCTCGCCATCGCGGAGACGGTTCGCGCGGGCGACCCCTTCGTCGCCACCAATGCGCAGCGTTTGCAGGCGATCGCCTGGGTGCTGCTGGCGCTGCAGCTCCTCAGCCTGGTGATCGCCGGGATCGCCGAGGCGGTTTCGCCTCCGCAGCACCCGGTCAACCTCGATGCCGGCTTCTCGATCAACGGCTGGCTCGCCGTGCTCCTCACGTTCGTGCTCGCCCGCGTGTTCGCGGTAGGCGCGCTGATGCGCGAAGAGCTGGAAGGGACGGTCTGACATGGCGATCGCCGTCAAGCTCGACGACCTGCTCCACGACCGGCGGATGACCCTCACCGAGCTCGCCGAGCGGGTCGGCATCACCATCGTCAACCTTTCGATCCTGAAGACGGGGAAGGCGCGCGCGATCCGCTTCTCCACGCTCGAGGCGATCTGCGACGTCCTCGACTGCCAGCCCGGCGACCTGCTCCGGTTCCAGGGCGAGGGCGAGGGGGATGGAGAGGCTCGCACCAGCTCAAGGGAGGAAGCGCGCGTATGAGGGGCAGCTTGATCCACGACGGCATCATGTGGGTGCACATCGCCGGCGGCCTGATCGCCATCCTCGCGGGGGCTCTCGCGGTCGCGGCGCGCAAGGGCAGGCGCGTCCACGCGAGCGCCGGCACCGTGTTCGCCGCTTCGATGCTCGTCCTCGGCGTCACCGCCTTGATCCTGGGGCCGTTCCGGGAGCCGACGCCGGAATCGCCGCTCCCCGGGATCCTGGTCTGCTACTTCGTGCTGACCTCCTGGGTGGCCGCGCGCCGCCGCGACGGCGCCACCGGCCGGTTCGAGATCGCCGCCTGCGCGGTGGCCCTGGGCGGCGGCGCGCTGATGGTCTTGGGCGGGCTCAGCGGGGAAGCGACCACTCCGGCGGGGGTCGGTCCGGTCTTCGCCGTCGCGGGAATCTTCCTGCTCGCCGGCCTCGGCGACCTGATCGCGGTCGTGCGGGGGACGCTCCGGCCTGCCCAGCGCCTCGCCCGCCACTTGTGGCGGATGTGCTTCGCCTTCTTCATCGCGACCGGCTCGTTCTTCCTCGGCCAGCAGGACGTAATGCCGCAGGCGGTCCGCGGCTCGCCGATCCTGTTCGTGCTCGCCTTCGCGCCGTTCGCGGTGATGGCCTTCTGGCTGGTGCGGCTGCGCTTCGCCAAGGCGATCGGTCGCCTTGTCCTGCGCGCCGCCCCGCCCAAGCCGGTCATGGAGGCGGCGGAGTGAGCCTTCCCGGCCGCCTCCTTCCCAAACAGGCCGACAACCGGTTCGAAGGGTATCGGGCGGCGCTCTGGCTGCTCGGGCTGCTGATCGCGCTGAAGCTCGTCATGAGCGTCCGATCGATCGTCGACACCGTCGCGGTTGCGCAGGGCGCCGACGGCATCCCGCTCGACAGTTTCGGCCCCGCCGCGGCGCGCGAGGTGCTGCTGCTGTTCGCGCTGATGGCGCTCGGCCACCTGGTCCTGACGCTGATCGCCCTCATCGTCCTGATCCGCTGGCGGGCGCTGGTCCCGTTCATCTACCTGGTGCTGCTCGGCGAGCATCTCGCCCGCCGCCTGATCGCGCAGAGCTACAGGGTGGCGGGCACGCCGGTTACCGACGTCGCCCTGTACGTGAATTACGGGCTTCTGACCTTGCTGGCGCTCGGGCTGGTTCTGTCGCTCGTTCCTGCACGGGGCACGAAACGCTCCTGAATCCGGAAAAGGGGGGAATTGACATGGCCTCGACCGCCGAAACGGGTTCGCCGCCCGCCGGGCACAGGCGCGACCTCGAAGTCCCGCTGTGGCGGCTCTATCTGATGCGCGCGGTCGCTGTCCCGTTCATCATCAGCGGTTTCTTCAACTATCTGCCCAAGCTGCTCGACCCGGACCCGACCGAGCGCGGGATGACGATCAGCATGCTGGGCGGCCTGTGGGTGCTGGCTTTCCTCGTGCTCCGCCACCCGCTGCTGATGGTCCCCATCTATCTGTACGAGTTCGTCTGGAAGACGATCTGGCTGCTCGCCTTCGGGCTGCCGCAATGGCGGGCGGGGCGGGTCGACCCCCGATTGAGCGAGGATCTCTGGGAGATCGGGCTCTTCCCGTTCGTCTTCGCGCTGATCATCCCTTGGGGCTACGTCTGGCGCCACTATGTCAAGGCGCCGGCGGAACGCTGGCGCTGACTTGGCTATTTCCACAACGCCCCGTATCTCGGACTTCCTGGTGATCGTCGCGCCGCGGGTGCGATACGCCACCCTGCGGCACGCCGAGACACGCTATGCATCGGCTGCCTCCTTCGGGTCCTGTTTCCACCTCATGCGTAATCGGACCGCATGCGGTTCCGAGGGACGGTTCCCAGGGACAGTATACATTTTGCGCCTCGCAGGGCTCCGCCGTCCATTCTCCGCACGAAGCGCAAAATGTATACTGTCCCTGTTATTAAAATGACGGTTGGCAAAGCGGCGGTTCGGCGGCTATCACGCGCGGCAAGCCGCTAAAGGGGGCATACCTGCCGCGGCTGTGCGACCGCCGCCCGGCCTGCGTTTCCGGCCGTCGGCGGCCGTTCGCATATCCGGTTGGTTTCGCGCTGAAGGATGACGATGGCGACGGCTCAACATAGCGAGGAAACGCCCGGCGCGGGCGCGGGCGCGGGACCGGAAGGCGAGGGGGTCCGCCGCCGCGACTTCATCAACATCGCCGCGGTCAGCTTCGCCGGGGTCGGCAGCCTCGCCGTGCTCTATCCGCTGATCAACCAGATGAACCCGTCGGCCGACGTGCTGGCGCTCGCCTCGACCGAGGTCGACGTGGCCCAGATCCAGCCGGGCCAGGCGATCAAGACCATCTTCCGCAAGCAGCCCTTGTTCATCCGCCACCTGACCCCGGCCGAGATACAGGAGGCCAACGCCGTCCCGGTCGGCGAGCTGCGCGATCCGCAGACGCTGGCCGAGCGCACCGCCGCCGGCCGGCCGCAATGGCTGATCACGATGGGCGTGTGCACCCATCTCGGCTGCGTCCCCCTCGGCGCCGCGGAAGGCGAGAATAAGGGCGAATATGGCGGCTATTTCTGCCCGTGCCACGGCTCGCATTACGACACCGCGGCGCGCATCCGCAAAGGCCCGGCGCCGACCAATCTCGAAGTGCCGGAATATGAATTCACCTCCGACACCGTCGTCCGGATCGGCTGAGGAACCCCCGAGATGAGCTTCCCCTGGGCGCAACCCTACGAACCGAAATCGGCGGTGATGCAGTGGATCGACCAGCGGCTGCCGCTGCCCAGGCTCGTCTACGGCGCCGTCGGCGGCGGCTATCCGGTGCCGCGCAATTTGAACCATTTCTGGAACTTCGGAGTCCTCGCCGGCGTCGCGCTCACCATCCAGATCGTCACCGGCATCGTGCTCGCCATGCATTATGCGCCGGCCGGCGGCATCGCGTTCGAATCGGTCGAGCACATCATGCGCAACGTCAACCAGGGCTGGCTGCTCCGCTATCTCCACGCCAACGGCGCCAGCTTCTTCTTCATCGTCACCTACATCCACATCTTCCGCGGCCTCTATTACGGCTCCTACAAGGCGCCGCGCGAGCTGGTGTGGATGCTCGGCGTGGTCATCCTGCTCTTGATGATGGCGACCGCCTTCATGGGCTATGTGCTGCCGTGGGGGCAGATGAGCTTCTGGGCGTCCAAGGTTATCACCGGCCTGTTCGGCGCCATCCCGCTGATCGGCGAGCCGATCCAGGCCTGGCTGCTCGGCGGCTTCGCGCCCGACAATCCGACGCTCAACCGCTTCTTCTCGCTCCATTATCTGCTGCCGTTCGTGATCCTCGGCGTGATCATCCTCCACATCTGGGCGCTGCATATCCCCGGCTCGGGCAATCCCACCGGGATCGACGTCAAGTCGCCGCAGGACACGATCCCCTTCCACCCTTATTATACCGCCAAGGACGGGTTCGGGCTGGGGCTGTTCCTGATCGGGCTGGCGGCGCTCACCTTCTTCGCGCCCAATTATCTCGGCCACACCGACAATTACATCCCGGCCAACCCGCTCTCGACGCCGCATCTGATCGTGCCCGAATGGTATTTCTGGCCCTATTACGCGATCCTGCGCGCGTTCACCGTGGACTTCATCCTGCCCGCCAAATTATGGGGCGTGCTGGCGATGTTCGCGTCGATCCTGCTGATGTTCTTCCTGCCTTGGCTCGATCGGTCACCGGTCCGCTCGGGCAGCTACCGGCCCGCATTCCGCTGGTTCTTCTGGATCCTCGTCTTCGACGTGGTGGTGCTCGGCTGGATGGGCGGCCTGCCTCCCGAGGAGCCCTATGTGATGATCAGCCAGGCGGCGACCATCTATTATTTCGCGCACTTCCTGATCATCCTCCCGCTCGTCTCCAAGTTCGAGCACACGCTGCCGCTGCCCAATTCGATCGCGGAATCGGTGCTGCACGGCGAGCAGGCGGAATCCGCGCCGCTGGGGATACCCGCCGGCCCCGCCGCGCACGCGGCTCCGGCTGAGTAAGGTAAGACCATGGTCCGTCTGATCGCCTTCCTGGTTGGCCTCGGTTTCGTCGGAGTGGCGCTGATCTCGCTGATCACCGGCGCCGTCGCCTATGTCGGCGAGCCGCACGAGGAGACGGTCGAGCACCGCTTCCACCTCGAGCCGCGCAACGTCGCCTTCTCCAGCGAGGGGCCGCTCGGCAAGTTCGACCGGCAGCAGCTCCAGCGCGGCTTCCAGGTCTATAAGGAGGTCTGCGCGGCCTGCCACGGCCTCAATTTGGTGGCGTTCCGCAACCTCGCCGACCTCGGCTATCAGGAGCCCGAGATCAAGGCGATCGCCGAGCAGTGGCAGATCGAGGTGCCTGCCATCAACCCCGACACCGGCGAGGCGAGCACCCGCAAGGCGATCGCCGCCGACCGCTTCCCCAACCCCTATGCCAACGAGGTGGCGGCGCGGGCGGCCAACAACAATGCGATGCCGCCCGATCTGTCGCTGATCACCAAGGCGCGCCACGGCGGCGCCGACTATGTCTATTCGCTGCTGACCGGCTACCGGAACCCCGAAACCTACCGGAACGGAGAGGGCGAGGCCCTTCCCGCCGCGAACCGGCCGGGGCAGGGGCTCTATTTCAACCCCTATTTCCTCAACCTCAACATCGCCATGCCGCCGCCGATCACCGCCGACGGCCAGGTGACCTATGCCGACGACACCAACCCGACCCGCGACCAGATGGCCAGGGACGTTTCGGCCTTCCTCAACTGGACCGCCGAGCCGACGCTCGAGAACCGCCACCGCGCCGGCGTCGCGGTGATGCTGTTCCTGATCGTCGCGACCGCGCTGGCCTATCTGTCCTACCGCAACATCTGGGCCTCGGCCAAGCCGCGCAAGGTCCGCACGACCGGGCCGCTCGAGCCGGAGAACATGGCGAAGAGCCAGGCGGCCAGCCGCGAGGCGGGCATCGAAGGCTAGCCGTCATCCCGGCGTAAGCCGGGACCCCAGCGGGAAGGAACGCGGTGAAAGGGGGACAGTCACTTTTCCGCACGCGGGCGACAGTTCGAGCAGGGCTTGTGGAAAAGTGACTGTCCCCATTGACCTCAAGGCGCTGATCCGCACCATCCCGGACTTTCCGCGGCCGGGCATACAGTTCCGCGACATCACCACCCTGCTGCTCGACGCGCGCGGCTTCGCCGATGCCGTCGAGCGGCTCGCGACGGAAATCGGGGAGGCGCCGGACCTGGTGGCGGGGATCGAGGCGCGCGGCTTTGTCGTCGCCGCCGCGCTCGCGCAGCGGCTCGGCACCGGGCTCCTGCTCATCCGCAAGCACGGCAAGCTCCCCGGCGCGACCATCGCCGAGGAATATGCGCTCGAATACGGCACCGACCGGCTCGCCATGCATGTCGACGCCTGCGCGCCGGGCGCCCGCATCCATCTCGCCGACGATCTGATCGCGACCGGCGGCACCGCGCTGGCGGCGGCGCGGCTGATCGGCCGCGCCGGCGCGCGCGTCACCGGCGCCAGCTTCATCGTCGACCTTCCCGACCTCGGCGGCGCCGGGCGGCTGCGCGAGCAGGGATTTCCGGTCCGAACCCTGGTCAGCTTCGAAGGCGGATGAAGGTTTGCGCCGCCTTTGCCGCGGGCTTTCGTTACGCCTCAGGAACCTGAAACAAGCGAGAGAGTTTACAGGAGGTTAACGGTTCAGACGCCGTTCACCCGTTTGGGCGGAGTCTTCTCCTATCACTCTGGAACATCGGGAGAGTCGCCTATGTTCGTGCCCCGCATCCGCACCATCGCCCTCGCCGCCGCCGCCGCGCTCACGCTCGGCGCCTGTCATTATGACGGTTACGGCTATGGCGGCGGCCTCTCCGTCGGCTACGGCTCCGGCTATTATAACGACTATTATGGCGGCTATGGCGGCTATGGCGGCTTCGGCTATGGCTCGCCGTCCTATTTCGGCTGGTATGACGGCTTCTATTATCCGGGCGTCGGCATTTACGTCTACGACCGCTGGCGGCGTCCGCACCGCTGGCGCGATCACCACCGCCGCTTCTGGGAGGGCCGCCGCCACCATTGGCGCGGCGACCGCCGGGCCGAGTGGCGCGACTTCACCCGCGACCGCCGCATCCATCGCGACGAACGGCGCGTCGACCGCCGCACCTTCCGCGACGATGACCGCCGCGGCTTCCGCGACAACGACCGCCGCTTCGAGGAGCGCAGGTTCCGCGACCGCCAGCGCGAGGTCCGGATCGAGCAGCGCCGCCAGCGCCGCGACGACTGACCGGCCGGCGGCGGCCTATGCCACGGGCCGCCGCCGCATCAGCACGATCGAGGTGAAGCGCAGCACCGGCACGTCATGCTGGTTGAGCACCGTCACCTGGGTCCGGAACGAGCCGATCTCGGGCTTGGAGCGCGACGGCGTGACTTCGACGATCTCGCTTTCGACCCGCAACGTGTCGCCCGGATAGACCGGCTTCAGCCAGCGCAGCTCGTCGACTCCGGGTGAGCCGAGTCCGGCCTGCTCGGTGTTGACGACATTCTCGGCGATCATCGCCATGGTCATCGCGCACGTGTGCCACCCGCTCGCCGCGATCCGGCCGAAATGGGTCTTGGCCGCCGCTTCGTCCGACAGATGGAAAGGCTGCATGTCGTATTTGGACGCGAACTCGATCACCTCCTCGCGGGTGACCCGGTAGCTGCCGAAGCTGTTGCGGTCGCCGACTTTCAGGTCTTCGAGGTAAATCACGCGCTTCTCCTTTTGGTCGTTCCCGCGAGTGCCCGGAGCCCTTCCGGTGCTGACAAGCGCGACGAGCAATGCCTGCCGTTACGGTCCGCCATCAGAAAAGCCCAGCCGCCGCCGACAGGAGAAGCGGGATTCCCGCTTGCGCGGGAATGACGATGAAGCGTCTTGCTAAATTCTCGGACATTTCGGTTCGGCCTGGTTCCCCCTCGCGCGTCATTCCCGCGCAAGCGGGAATCCCGCTTTTCTTCACGCCATCAGAACATGATCGAACAGATCGTTCCAATCGGGGTTAGCCTGTTCGATCAGCTCGATCTTCCACGCGCGCCGCCACTTCTTGATCGCCTTCTCGCGCGCAATCGCCTCATCGATCCGCTCGAAATGCTCGGCATGCACGAGCCGGAGCAGTTGGTAGCGTCGGACAAAGCGGGAGCCGGATCCGGTCCGGTGCTGCCAGGTCCGCCGTGCAATGTCGGCCGTCACGCCGGTGTAGATGGTGCCCCGATACCGGTCCGCCATCATGTACACCCAGCCGCCAGCCATCCTGCTTCCCTTCGTCATTCCCGCGTAAGCGGGAATCCCGCTTGTTCGCCGGTTACGGACTCTTCGACGGGACGCTTGGCCGAAAAGGGAAGCGGGATTCCCGCGTTCGCGGGAATGACGGGGGTGGCCGACGTGAAACTGATTATCCGCCGCCCTCAAACATTGAAGCGGAACAGCAGGACGTCGCCGTCCTGGACGACATAATCCTTGCCTTCCGAGCGCATCCGGCCCGCTTCCCTGGCCCCGCTTTCGCCGCCGAAGCGGACGAAATCCTGATAGGCGATGGTCTCGGCCCGGATGAAGCCGCGCTCGAAATCGCTGTGGATCACGCCCGCCGCCTGCGGCGCCTTGGCGCCCTTAGCGACCGTCCAGGCGCGCGCTTCCTTCGGTCCGGCGGTGAAGAAGGTGATCAGATGGAGGAGGTCGTAGCCGACCCGGATGACCCGCGCGAGGCCGGTCTCGCCGAGGCCGAGATCCTTGAGGAATTCGGGCCGGTCGGCCGCGTCCATGGCCGCGATCTCGGCCTCGATCGCCGCCGAGATCACGACGGCGCCGGCGCCTTCCGCCTTCGCTTTGTCGAAGACGCGGGCGCTGTGCGCATTGCCCGAGGCGGCGTCGCCTTCATCGACGTTGCACACGTAAAGGACCGGCTTGGCGGTCAGCAATTGCGCCCGCTCCAGCGCGATCTTCGCTTCGGCGTCCTTCGGCTCGGTCAGCCGCGCCGGCTTCGACGCGCGCAGCAGCTCCAGCGCCTGGCCGAGCACGGAGGCCTGCACCTTCGCTTCCTTGTCGCCCTGCTGCGCCTTCTTGACCAGGTTCGGGACGCGCTTTTCAAGGCTCTCGAGATCGGCCAGCATCAGCTCGGTCTCGACCGTCTCGGCATCGGCGACCGGATCGACGCGGCCCTCGACATGGGTGACGTCGCCGCCTTCGAAGCATCTCAGCACATGGACGATCGCGTCGACCTCGCGGATGTTGGCGAGGAACTGGTTGCCGAGCCCTTCCCCCTTCGACGCGCCCCGCACCAGCCCGGCTATGTCGACGAACTCGAGCTGGGTTTCGATCACATTGGCCGATCCGGCGAGGCGGGCGATCTCGTGCAGCCGCGGGTCGGGAACCGCCACCCGGCCGACATTGGGCTCGATCGTGCAGAACGGATAATTGGCCGCCTGCGCCGCCGCCGTCTCCGTGAGCGCGTTGAACAAGGTCGATTTGCCGACGTTCGGCAGCCCGACGATCCCGCAGCGAAACCCCATGATCAGGCCCCGGACCCGATCCGCCACGGCGGGAAGCGCCGGTTGGCGCCGGCATGATAGATGCAGATCGCGTTGCCGGCCGGGTCGCGCAGCCGCGCCTCGCGCCACAGCCATGGCCGGTCGGCCGGCGGCTGGTCGAGCGGCAGGCCGAGCGCGGCGACGAAGCCGTCGACATCCTCGACCTCGAAATAGACGATGGTGCCGCTGCCCACCGCGTCGGCGGCATGGATCGACAATGTCTCGCCATGGGGAGTCTCGAACCGCGCGTAAAAAGGAGGGGAATCGACGATCTGCGTCAGTCCCAGCCGCCGGTAGAAATCCACCGACTGCTCATAATCGGTGGCGCCGACGGTCACCTGGTTGAGCCTCATCCTAATCTCTCCCGGGAGCGGCACAGGCGGGGCGCGCGGGGCGCGAGGTGAGGGACTTCTTCCTGTTCAAGCTCTTTCGCCCATCGATGCCGGCCAAGACACGACACCCTCACCCGGCCTCGCTCGGGCCGGCCGGAGGGGGCACGATGCACGGCACGAAGCAATGTCGGCCCGCCGATAACCGCTCGATGGCGGAAAGGCCAGCGTGGCTCACCCCTTCAAACCAGGCTGTGCCGCCATTAGCTGGGGGAGCTCAACAGGAGCCGCCGCATGCCCGATCTGTCCGCCTTCCCGATCACCCGGCGCTGGCCCACGCAGCACCCCGACCGGCCGGGGTGAAGGTCTCGATCATGCTCGAGGAAACCGGGATCGGCTATGAGCCGCACCTGGTCGATATCGCGGCCAATGAGAGCTGGACGCCCGAATTCCTGTCGCTCAATCCCAACGGCAAGATCCCCGCCATCATCGATCCGGGGGGCCCCGGCGGCATGCCGCTCGGCCTGTTCGAATCGGGCGCGATCCTGATCTATCTGGCCGAGAAGAGCGGGCAGTTCCTCCCCGCCGATCCGGCGCTTCGCTACCAGACCATCCAGTGGGTCATGTTCCAGATGGGCGGCATCGGCCCGATCTTCGGCCAAGTCGGCTATTTCCACAAATTCGCCGGCCGCGAGATCGGGGACAAGCGGCCCCTCCAGCGCTACGCGAACGAGAGCAAGCGGCTGCTGGGCGTGCTCGAGAGCCGCCTCGAAGGCCGCTCATGGATCATGGGCGACGCCTATACGATCGCCGACATCGCCACCCTCGGCTGGGTCCGCAACCTGGTCGGCTTTTACGGTGCCGCGGAGCTGGTCGATTACGGCTCGCTCACCCATGTCCCGGCCTGGCTGGAGCGCGGCCTCGCCCGGCCGGCGGTGCAGCGCGGGCTGGATATTCCGAAGCGCGCGTGACCCGGCGCTTGCCGGGAGCGTCCGGGCGCCGCAAGGATATATCGGCCCCGCGCCAAGGGAGCATGAACATGACCCACGACCTCGCCCTCGATCGCAAGACCTTCGATCTCGCGCCGCCGACCGAGGCGCAGCTTCGCGAGCTCGCCGCCGGCCTCGGCGACCAGGAGCGCCGGGTGCTGCTCGAGCACGGCACGGAGGCGCCTTTCTGCGGCCTCTTCCTCGATGAAAAGCGCGACGGCGTGTTCACCTGCCGGCTGTGCGGCCTGCCCTTGTTCAGCGGCGGCACCAAGTTCGAAAGCGGCACCGGCTGGCCGAGCTTCACGACGCCGTTCGCCCGAGGCCATCTCCGCACGATCCGCGACACCAGCTACGGCATGGTCCGCACCGAGATCGTCTGCGCCCGCTGCGGCGGCCATCAGGGGCATGTGTTCCCGGACGGGCCGCCGCCGACCGGCGAGCGCTACTGCATCAACTCGGTCTCGCTCGAATTCACGCCCCAAGGCGAGCCGCTCCCCGACAAGCTCGGCCGCGGCGCGCCGGAAGGCGAGGCGTGGACGGGCTGAAGGCCCGTTGCCGAGGGTTCGGCTCTTGACGCTCTTCGGGGTCATCCTCCTGTTCGTCGGGCTTCCGGCCGCGGGCCTGCTGTGGATGACCGCGGTGCCCGGCCGCTCCCACGCGGGGCCGCTGTCCGCGCTGACCGGGACGGAGGCTCGCCTCGCTGCCGACCTCCGCCGGCACGTGACCGCCGTCGCGAGCGAGCCGCACAATGTCGGCTATCCGGAGGCGCTGGAGCGCTCGGCGCTCTACATCGAGCAGACGCTGGCGGGTCTCGGCCATGAGGTCCGCCGCCACCCGTTCAGCGCCGCCGGGCAGCAGGTGCGCAACCTCGAGGTGGTGATCGAGCCCGCCGCCGGCCGTGCCGAGACGCTGGTGATCGGCGCGCATTATGACAGCTGCTGCGATGCGCCCGGAGCCAACGACAATGGCACGGGAACGGCGGCCGTCATCGAGCTCGCACGCTCGCTGGCGGCGCTGCGCGGCAAATCGTCGCTCCGCATCCGGCTGGTGCTGTTCGTCAACGAGGAGCCGCCTTTCTTCAAGACCAACCTGATGGGCAGCCTCATCTATGCGAGGCGCCTGAAGGAGACGGGTGAGCCAGTCCTAGGCATGATGTCGCTGGAGACGCTCGGTTATTATAGCGATGAGGAGCGGAGCCAGCATTATCCGCCGCCGCTTGGCCTGCTCTATCCGCACCGAGGGAATTTCGTCGCTTTCGTCGGCCTTACCTCGTCCCGCGCCTGGGTCCGCAGGGCGGTTGCCTCGTTCCGCGCCCACGCCGCCTTCCCCAGCGTCGGCGGGACCGCCCCTGCGGTGGTGCCGGGCATCGACTGGTCCGATCACTGGTCGTTCGAGCAGGTCGGCATTCCCGCCCTGATGCTGACCGATACCGCGCCCTTTCGCTATCCTCACTATCACAGCACCGCCGATACGCCGGAGAAGGTCGATTATGAGCGGCTGGCCCGGGTGGTCTCCGGGCTCGAGCGGATGGTCGCCGATTGGGCGTCGAGGCCTTCTCCCGGTTCCCGGCAGTAGGGGCTTGGCACCTGCTCGATCCTGCAGCCTCGGCGCCAATCCGTTTCTGCCCCGCGGCATGGCGGACGAGAGCCGATGGCGGTAGATCGTTGTGATGCTATCACCAAGCTGCGTTGGGGCCCTCGCGAACCATGGAAAATAACGAACAGGCGCTGCCGCGGCGGTCGTTCGCGGGACGCGCCGGCATCGCGCTGCTCAATCTGCTGACGCCGGGGATCGGCCTGGTCCGGCTCGGCCATTGGCGCGCCGGGTTCGGCTTTGCCGCAGGGATTTTGATTGCGCTGCTGATGATGTCGGCGGCGGCCGCGGCGCTGCCGACCATAACACCCACGGGATATGCGATTGCCGCAGGCCTCCTCATTTGCTTCGCACTTTTCTCCTGGATCGCCCCGATCGTGATGACTTGGCGGGCGAGCCGCGCGAAGCCGGCCGCACCTCCCTGGTGGGGGCGTTCGTATAGCTTGCTGGGCCTCGTCATCTTCTTTCAGCTGGCCAGCCATCTTTCCGTGGAGCTGTTCCGCGGCTTCTATCGGCCGTTCTACATGCCTGCGGAGTCGATGCACCCGACGATCCTGGTCGGTGAGCGGTTGGTTGCCGATATGCGGGGAGGCCGTGCGCCGAGGCGAGGGGACATCATTCTCTTCAACGTTGGCGAGGCCCTCTACATCAAGCGCGTGGCGGCGCTCGCCGGCGACAGGATCGCGATCCGGAAGGGTGTGCCGATCGTGAATGGACTCACCGCGATGCAGCGGAAGATCGGGACCACACGGATGGAGGACGTTCCCGGGGATCGGCCGGTCGACGTCCTGGTCGAGCGGCTGCCGGGCGAAGCCGGCGAGCACTGGGTCCTGGACATGGGCGAGTGGTCATATGACGACATGGAGGACATATCCGTTCCGCCCGGGCACCTCTTCGTGCTTGGTGACAACCGCGATCGATCCGCCGACAGCCGTGTGGCGCGCGAGCTGGGCGGAGTCGAGATGCTGCCGGTTGCCGATGTCGTCGGCCGCCCGCTGTTCAAGACATGGACGGCCGAGTGGCGCTGGCTGGGGACGCCGATCCGCTGATCAATCCCGCAGCCTCAGCGCCACTTCGTTCATGAACCTGGCGTCGTCGCCCTTGGCCAGCCATGCCGCCTCGGCGGCGATCGCGCCGAGCAGGTCGGCGAGGCGGTCGGTCTCGGCCTTGGCGTAATTGCCGAGCACGTGGCGCGTCACCCGGTCCTTGCGGCCGGGATGGCCGATGCCGATCCGCACCCGGCGGAACGCGTTGCCGATATGGGCCTCGGTCGAGCGCAGCCCGTTATGGCCGGCGGTGCCGCCGCCGACCTTCACCTTGACCTTGAACGGCGCCAAATCGAGCTCGTCGTGGAACACGGTAACGTCGCCAAGGTCCTTCTTGAAGAAATCCATCGCCGCGCGCACCGAGCGGCCGGAATCGTTCATGAAGGTCGCCGGCTTGAGCAGCAGGATCCGCGCGCCGCCGATCCGGCCCTGCTGCGCCCAGCCGTGGAAGCTCCTGCGCGGCGGCTCGAAGCCGTGCAGCTCGGCGATCGCATCGACCGCCATGAAGCCGACATTGTGCCGGTGCATCGCATAAAGCGCGCCCGGATTGCCGAGGCCGACCCAGATCTGCACCGGCTCGCCGAGCGCTTCCTCCGCCGCCCCGGCGGAAGCCGGGACCTCTCTTCCTCTTCCCCGCAGGAACGAGAATAGCGAGCCCAGCTTGCGCCGGAACGACGGCACGGGCCTCAGGTTTCGGCCGCGTCGTCGGCCGCTTCGCCGACGGTCGGCACCTCGTCCGCGGCGGGCGCCTCGGCTTCGGCCGCTTCGGCATCCTCGGCCTCCATCTTGAGCCCGGACGGGGCGACGATGGTGGCGATGGTGAAGTCGCGGTCGGTGATCGCGCTTTCGGTGCCCGGGGGCAGGGTCACCGCCGAGATGTGGAGCGAATCGCCAATGTCGAGCCCGGCCAGGTCGATCTCGATCTCGTCGGGTATCTCGGCCGCGTCGCAGACCAGCTCGAGGTCGTGGCGGACCGCGTTGAGCACGCCGCCGCGCTTCAATCCGCGCGAGCCTTCCTCGTTGACGAAGCGGATCGGCACCGCGACGGTCACCTTGCTGTGCTCGGAGATACGCAGGAAATCGACATGCAGCGGCCGGTCGGTGACCGGATGGAACTGGACGTCCTTGGGCAAGGTGCGGTGCTGGCCGGCGGGACCGGCTTCGCCGGCAATGCCGATCATCACCACCGAGTTCATGAAATGGCCGGTGTTCAGCATCCGCATCAGCGCCTTTTCCTCGACGTGGATCGGGAGCGGCTGCTCCTTGGCGCCGTAGATGACGGCGGGGACGCGGCCTTGCCGGCGCATGGCGCGGGAGGCTCCCTTGCCCGCCCGCTCGCGCGTCTCGGCCGACAGCGTCAGCTGGTCGCTCATGTGCATGTCTCCGTAAGCTTGAGTGTCAAAGCTCCGCCGCGCACGCCTCCAGGGATGACCATGAACGGGGAGGCCGCGCCTATAGGGGAGGGCCGGCGCGAAGGCAACAAGGGTATAGGCACAGGCTTGGGGGACAGTTACCGATCCCGCTGACCGGCTCGAGATTCCACAAGCTCGGGGGATCGGTAACTGTCCCCGTCTCTTCCGGCACAGGCTCAGGGACAGTTACCGATCTCGCTGACCTGCCCGACAATTCCCAAGCTGCGGGGATCGGTAACTGTCCCCGTTTCCGGTAACTGTCCCCATTTTACTGCACGCGCTCGGCCCTGAGCCCCTTCGCCCCCAGCATCGCGTGCACCGAATCCTTGCCGGCCAGATGCCCGGCGCCGACCGCGACCAGCACCGTCCCCGGCCGGCCGAGCCGTTTGCGCAGCCATTCCGCCCAGGCGGCGTTGCGCCGCGTCATCAGCACCTGGCGCAGCTCCGGCGACAGCATCGTCTCGTCGTCGAAGGTGCGCGCGATCGCGTCGGTGTCGCCCGACGCCCAGGCCGCGACCATCGCCTGGAACTGGGCCTTGGCGGCGGCGGGATCCTCGAGCGCGCTGACCAGCAGCGCCCGCTGCGCCTCCTCCGACAATTGGTCGAGGAAGCCGAGTTGCTGCTCGACCGTCTCCAGCCCCGACACCGGCTTGGCGAGCCCGCCGGCGAGGCCGCGCTCGACCCCCTCGGCGGGGTCGACGCCGACCTGGCGCAGCGACGAGGCCATCAGCATGTGCGTCGCCGCCCAGGTCTCGAGCCGGTCGAGCACCCGCGCCGGCACTCCGCTCGCCTTGACCAGCCGCGCCAGCTCGTCGCTCTTGTCGGCCGGCACCCGCTCGGCGAGCGGGGGCAGGCCCTTGCCGATCCCCAGCGCCAGCGCCGTCCTGGCGACCGCGCCCTTCTGCGCGTCGTCGAGCACCGTCTCGAGCACCAGCTCGTCGGCCTCCGCCAGCGCCCGCTCGAGCGCCGGGGTGCGCCATTTCAGCCCCTTCGGAAGCGCGTGGATGGTGCCGAACAGATAGATGGTCGTGTCGGCGTCGGCCAGCTTCCACAAGGCCGGCTTCGGCGCGGCGGCCGCGGCGGTGCGGGCCGCCGCCGCCTCGCCAGCCCCGGCGACGGCGCCGATCGCCGCCACTATTCCCGCGACCCTCTTCGTCGCCGCCGACCAGCTCGCTCTCACGCCTTCACTCCTCCTGCCTTCCATCGCAGCACCACTTCGGTGCGGTCGCCTTGACCCCTCCTGAACCATGGGCCAAAGCAGCCGCCGAATGTTGCACGTGCGAAGGCGATAGGTGGGCATCCAACCCTCAACTTTCCAGCAACTGATCCTCACGCTTCATCGCTATTGGAGCGACCAGGGCTGCGTGATCCTCCAGCCTTATGACGTCGAGATGGGCGCCGG
>DASZDE010000111.1:0-18396 GCA_035942355.1 Allosphingosinicella sp.
CCCGCCGGCGCTTTTGCCGGAGCGGCTTCGTCGCCCGCCAGGGGGTTCGCTCGAACGGCTGCGATTCTGCTCGGAGGCGTCACCGTCATTTTCGATGCGGTCGTTCTCGTGACTCATATCCGAACGGTCCAGGCGCTGCGCTCCTACGGGGTCACGAACGTGCCGCTTGTCGAACCCCTGATTTTCCTGCCGTTGCTGGGCCTTGCCGGCACCGCCTGGCTGCTTCTGAAGCGCCGCGACTGGATCGCCCTTGCAACGGCAGGCCTGTCGCTTGCCGTGGCTCTCCTCTTCTGGATCAGCCAAGGCGTGGCCGGCGCCGGCTAGGGGAAGCCAGGCGAGGCCCGCCTCGACCGCTATCTCAGCGCCGGCAGCAGCACCCGAAGGAACCGCCACATCTCCTTCCGGATATACTCCTTGCGTCCGATGATGTGGCAGTCGCCGTTGCGGATCATCCAGACGTCCCGGATTTTCGATCGGGGATCCACCTTCACCTTCTCCGAGCTGGCTAACGCGCGGGGGGTGAGCAGATCGAGCTGGTGAAGCCGGATTAGCACCCGATCGGCCGTGGAACCTGGACTGGCAGTGCCGGCTAAAGGGGGGCGTACCTACGCGCCTATTTCTTCTTGTCCGGTCGCTGGCTCAACGCCGATCCGGAACTGCCCGCCTTGCGGGGTCGCCCGCGACCGCGCTTCGCAGCCGCCGACGCCGGCCCCTTCGAGCGCCGATGCCGGCGCGGCGCGTCGAGTCGGTCGTAGAGGATCCGGGCCGGCCGCCTTACTTCCGGATTGACGTCGAGCAGCGTCCGCTCGCCCCGAACATAAGCGACGAAGGCGGCGTGGACAGGCGCCAGCCGGTCGGCGAAGCCGCTCTCCTCGAACCAGGCGATCAGCCGCTCGCCATGCCCCCTGCGCTCGGCGAGTCGAAGCAGCCGCTCGAGGTCGCTCGACTGCTCCGATGCCGCCGCCGGCGGATCGTCGCCGAGTGCCGCGGCCAGATGCCCGGCCGCTACGCCGAAATCGTCGCTCGCCAGCGCCAGCCCGGCGTCGAACAGCGCCCGTTCGGGCGCCGGCACGCCCTCCAGCTCGGCCCGGGCCCGCGACGCTTCGGCCGGTCGGCCGTGAAGCAGGTACAGCCACGCGAGGCTGAGCCGCGCCCTCTCGGGAAACGCCTTAATTGCCTCGAACAACAGAGGTTCGGCCCTCGCATAATCTTCGCGCCGGTCGATAAGAAGTATCGCCAAGCCGTGCGTGGCGACGGATCGGAACAAGGAGGCTTGCTCTTCGTCCAGCGTGCTGAAGATCGCCACCGACTTTTCCACTAGACCAATACTGGCATCCCAGTCGCCCAAGGCGTCCAGCGTAAATCCCTTGTTGAACAGCGCCTTGGCGACCTGCTCGCGCAGGGCTGGCTCGGCAGCCTCGCCGAAGCGCGCGATCAGCTCGTCAAAGGTGGCGATCGCACCCGCACTGTCGCCGCCAGCGTCGAGCCGATAACCCTTGTTGAACAGCGCCTTGGCGACCTGTTCGCGCAGGGCTGGCTCGGAGGCCTCGCCGAAGCGCGCGACCAAATCGTCATAGGTGGCGATCTCGCTGGCGCTGTCGCCGCTTGTGCCGTGCGTAAAGCCCTTGTTGAAGAGCGCCTTGGCGACCCGTTCGCGCAATGCCGGGTCGGGGGCCTCGCCGAAGCGCCCGATCAGCTCATTATAGGTGGCGATCGCAGCCGCGCTGTCGCCGACCACGACGAGCCGATACCCCTTATTGATCAGTGCTTTAGCGACCTGTTCGTGCAAAGCCGGCTCAGGGGCCTCGCCGAAGCGCGAAATGAGCTCGTCATAGGTGGCGATCGCACCCGCGCTGTCGCCGACCTTACCAAGCTGAACACCCTTGTTGACCAGCGCCTTGGCGTTCGATTGGCGCAGGGCCGGATCAGGGTCCTCGCCGAAACGCGTGAGGAGCTCGTCATAAGTCGTGATCGCGCCCGCGCTGTCGTCGCCCGCGCCCAGAGTGACGCCCTTATTAAATAGCGCTTCGGCAACCTGTTTGCGCAGGGCCGGCTCGGGGGCATCGCCGAAGCGCGCGATCAGCTCGTCATAGGTGCCGATCTCGCCCGCGCTGTCGCCACTTTCACCGAGCATCAATGCCTTGTTGTACAGCGCCTTGGCGACCGGTTCGCGCACGGCCGGCTCGCGGGCCTCTCCGAAGCGCGCGATCAGCTCCTCATAGGTGGCGACCTCGCCTGCGCTGTCGCCGCTTGCGCCGAGCGTGAAGCCCTTGTTGAACAGCGCTATGGCGACCTGTTCGCGCAGGGCCGGCTCGCGGGCCTGAACGAAGCGGGTAATCAGATCCTCCAGCAGCGCCAGGCAGCGCGTGAAGTCGCCGGCTTCGAACTGGCGGACTGCCTCGTAATTCAACTCGATCGCCGCTCGCAGCGCTGTATCGCCGCTCGCGTCCGTCGCGGAAACGGAAAGCTCCCGCTCGGCCGCCTCGTTCCACCCGATCTGGCGCCGCTCCGTCGCACCGCTCTGCCGAGCGATTGCCTCGTCGGCGGCGATTGCATAGTCTCCGCACCAGCTGCCGCGATACCGCCGGGCGAGCTCCGCAAGTTCGTCCGGGGCGTAGAAGCTCGCCAGATATTCGACCAGCCAGCGCATCTTCTGGCGGGTGCGCCGGGTGCCGTGCCGCATCAGATACCAGATGTTGAGGAAGCGCTCGACGATCTGGTGCCGGGCATAGGCGCCCGACCCCTCGACCTGTTCGATCAGGCCGTCCTTGCGCAGCTTTTGCAGCATTCCCGAAAGGGTGTTCGCGACGATATTGGTGGCCTCCGACAGCGCGCCGACGGTGATCGGGTCCCAATTGAGCGCGATCGCGTCGATGACGGCGCGCTGTATCGGAGTCTGATATTCCTCGATCCGAGCCTTGTAATAAGGAGTGACTTGGTCGAGCAGGATTTCCAAATCGGCCATGGCCGCATCGGTCTCGGCGCTCTCCAGCAGCCGATAGATCAGCGCCAGGACGCGCGGATTGCCGCCGGTCAAATTGTGCAGAGTCCTCAGCCGTTCCGGCTGGCGGTCCAGCACCTCGACTACCGGCCGGCCCTGCTCGCCCCGGCGCTCGGAAAGCGCGCGCATGCAGCTTTCCGTCTCCTGCTCGTCGAGCGGCTCGAGATAGTGCGGCTGGAAGAATTCGTAGAAGGCCGCGCCGCGGTCGGCGCTCTCCTTCAATGTCTGGGTCACGGCGCCGATCATCACCGGCCCGTCCGGCGCCTGGAGATGCCGGCGCAGGACCCAGTGATCCTCGGCGTCGAGCGGGGCGAGGATCAGGTCGAGATTGTCGACCAGCAGGATTGCCCGCCGTTCGAGGGCCTTCATCTCCTCCGCGAACCGCTCGGCCGCCGCTTCGTCGTCATTCCATTCTCCTCGATCGATCGCCCGGTCGAGGCGCTCGGCCATATCGGCGCGACCGTTCGAGTCCGCCCATTCCGCCAGAGCCTCGCCGCAATTGCGCCAGAAATCGCCGAGGCTGAGGACGTTATATTGCTCTTCGCGAAAGCTCAGCGGCACGTAGCGCGCCGCCAGCGCCTCGTCGCGATTGACCGCGATGGCGAGGCGCCGGAGCAGCGAGGTCTTGCCCATGCCCCGCGCTCCGATGAGCAGATGGTGCAGCCCTCTGTCGGCCTTGCCGGTCGCGCGCAGCCGACGGACCAGCGCATCGAGGACGTCGTGGCGCGCCACGAAATTGGCGAGGAAATCGTCGTCGCCGAGCCGATACTGGTTGTGGAGCGACGATGGAGGGAAGGTCATTCCGCTTCATACTCCTGCCAGTAGCGCCGGATCAGGCCGGATCGGAATACATAGCGGTCCCCGGTCTTGCCGATCAGTCCGTCATTGGCGAGGATTTCGAGCACCTCCTGAACTTGTCGCTTCCGGGCCGCGCCGTCGGCTTGCGCTGCGGCCACGAGCGTGGCTTCGGTCTCGCCGCTTGCGTCCCGGCTGAGGGCCTTCAGCAGAGTCCGGGCGAGCTTCCGGTCCGGCTCGGGCAGGTTCTTGCTGATATGCTCGCGCCACACCGCGAACTCTGATTTGCGGGTCGGCTGCAGCAGCTTGTCGAACGCGGCCTCGAAGTCCGCCGCCGTGGCGCGAGGCGGGGAGCCGTCGGCGGCCGCGATTGATGGCCTCACTTCGTTCGCGACCGTTCGGAGATAATAAGGCGCCAGCCAGCCGAGCTCGGCGAACATCGAATCGAAAGCGGAGTCGCTGGCGTCAAACAGATGGTTGAACTGCTGCTGGATCGCCGGGTCGCGCATGAAGGAGCGCGCCTCCTCCGGCGTGAAGGGCTCCAGCGTGAAGGTGTCGAAATCCACGAACGCGCCTTCGAGCCCGTAGCGGCGGGCGATGACGCTGAGCCCGATCGAGCCGGTGATCAGCCAGCGAACGTTCTTGTAGCGCTGCTGCAATGCACGGAGCTGGTAGGCGAAGGCATGCGCCTGCTCCGGGTCCGTTTCGGCGAGCTTCAGGAAGAAATAGGAGATTTCGTCGATGATGATTGCCGCCTTTTTCCCGGCGGAGTCGAGCGACTCGATCAGCGTCTCCGTGAACTCGATCGGATCAATCCTTCCGAGGGCGTTCAGAGGGTTGTCGTCCCATCCGCCGCCCAGCAAGCCGGCGATGCGCTGCTTGGCATGCGCCCGGAAGCTCTGCGTGATCGAGCTCTGAGCCTCGATCCGCTTCCACAGCTCACGGGCGAACTTGTCGGGAGTCTTGATCCCCTCGACATCCGCCTCGACGACCACCCACCCGTCTTGCCGCAGATCCTCCGCGAGCCGACCGATGGTCCACGTCTTCCCGATCCGGCGCGGCGCCGGCATGTTGATGCTCGTTCCGTGCGACAGCTTCCGCTTGAGCGCCGCCCGCTCGTTATCCCGGGTGTGCATGGGAGCGCCTCCGATTTATCTACGGAGGAATATATTCAGGAAAAAATAAATCGCAACGATTTTATTTCGGCCAACGAGAGGGTCGTCATTTCGCCAATTCCACCTGCTCGAACTCGAGCTCCACCGGCGTCGCCCGCCCGAAGATGCTGACCCCAACTTTGACTCTTCCCCGGTCGAAATCCAGCTCCTCGACGATCCCGTTGAAGCTCGCGAACGGGCCGTCGAGGACCTTGACGCTGTCGCCTATCTCATAATCGACGCTGACCTTGTGCTTGGGCGCGGCGGCGGCGGCCTCGTCCTTGGTGTTGAGGATGCGCGCCGCCTCGGCCTCGCTGATCGGCTGCGGCTTGCCGGAGCTGCCCAGGAAGCCGGTCACCTTCGGGGTGTTCTTGACGAGGTGGTAGACGTCGTCGTTCATCGCCAGCTTGGCGAGCACGTAGCCGGGGAAGAATTTGCGGTCCGAGGTGACCTTCTTGCCGCGGCGGACCTCGGTCACCTTCTCGGTCGGCACCTCGACCGCCTCGACCAATCGGTCGAGCCCGAGCCGGCTCGCCTCGGCCTGGATCGAGTCGCGGACCTTGTTCTCGAAGCCCGAATAAGCGTGGATGATGTACCAGCGGGACATGGTTTTCCTTGATCCTGGGTTAGGCGGTCATGACGGGGTCAGGCGACCAGGCCGAGCAGCGCCTTGACGAGCGCGCTGAACGCCGAATCGACGCCGAAGAAGAACAGGCCGAGCAGGCTCGACATGATCAGCACCATGATCGCGGTGGTGACGGTCTCCTTGCGGGTCGGCCACACCACCCTGGCGGTCTCGGCCCGCACCTGCCGCGCGAATTCGCCTGGACTGACTTTGGCCACTTATGCTCACCCTTCCGTGTCCGACCCGATCCCAGCTTCGGGCCCCGATATAGTCCTCCCGCGCCCGGTTTCCCAGAGCCGCCCGGGAGCCCCGCCGCCTGGTTCCCCGGAGCCGCCCGGGAACCTTCGCCGGCCGGTGCCCCGGAGCCGCCCGAGCCTCGGTGCGCCCCGGGTCGCGGAGCCTCGCGGGCAGGCGGGAATGGCAGGAGTGGAGGGACTCGAACCCACGGCCCTCGGTTTTGGAGACCGATGCTCTACCAGCTGAGCTACACTCCTAGAGCCGGAGAGCGCCGGTCCTTAGCGAGGAGGGGCGGCGAGCGCAAGGGGTGCGGCGGCCCGCTGCGGGGCTCAGGCCGCGACTTGGTTGCGGTCGCGGTCCAGCAGCGGCCGCACGGCTGAACCGGGCAGCGGGTCGGAGAAGATGTAGCCCTGGATATGGTCGCAGCCCAGCTGGCGCACGATCTCGAGCTGCTCGCTGGTCTCGACCCCTTCGGCGACGGTCTTCATGCCGAGGCTGCCGGCGAGCGCGACCACCGCCCGGATGATCGCTCCGCTTTCGCGGTCGCCTTGCCGGACCGCCTGGACGAAGCTGCGATCGATCTTGAGCGTGTCGAACTTGGTGTCGCGCAGATAGCCGAGCGAGGAATAACCGGTGCCGAAATCGTCGATCGCGAGACGAACGCCGAGCGCCTGGATCTGATGCAGGACCTTTTGCGTGAGCGGCGTGATGTGGAGGAACACGGTTTCGGTGATTTCCAGCTCCAGCCGGCACGGATCGAGGCCGCTTTCCGAAAGCGCGGCGATCAGCGCCAGGATGAAGCCAGGCTCCTGCAGCTGGAGCGGCGAGATATTGACCGCGACCGACACGTCGCCCGGCCATCCGGCGGCTTCGGTGCAGGCTTCGCGCAACGCCCATTCGCCGATGCGCCCGATCAGCCCGGTATCCTCGGCGATGGGGATGAACTTCATCGGCGCCAGGTCGCCGAGATCCTCGCTCCGCCAGCGCAGCAGCGCCTCGAAACTCTTGACGCGGGAGGTCCGGGCGTCGAACACCGGCTGGTAGACCAGGCTGAATTCCTGCCGCTCGACGGCGGTCCGCAGCGCGAGCTCGATCTGCCGCCGCTCCTCGGCATGGGCATGAAGGCTGGGCTCGTAGAAGCAGACATCGTTGCCGCCCTCGTCCTTGGCCCGGTAGAGCGCGAGATCGGCGTTGCGGATCAGTTCTTCCACGGACGTGCCGTCGGACGGGCCCAAAGCGATGCCGATGCTGGCGCCGACGAACAGATGCTGGTCGTGATAGACGAACGGCTGTTGCAGCGCCTCGATGATGTCGCGCGCCAGCCGCCCGATGCTCTCCTTGTCCTCGGGGCATGGGATCACCAGCGCGAACTCGTCCCCGCCGAGCCGGCCAACGGTCATATCGCTGGTGATGAGCGGCTCGAAACGCGACGATACCTGGCGCAGCAGATTGTCGCCGGCGACGTGGCCGAGAGAATCGTTGACCGCCTTGAACCGGTCGAGGTCGATCAGCAACATCGCGCAACGTTTGTCGCCGTCGCGCGTCTGTTCGAGCGCCTCGCCCAGCGCGTCGAGCAGCTGCACCCGGTTGGGCAGCCCGGTCAGGGCGTCGTGGCGGGCCATATGGGCGATGCGGTCGGCGGCCCGACGCGCTTCGGTCACGTCCGATCCGACGCCACGATAGCCCACGAACCGGCCCTGGCCGTTGAAGCGCGGCCGCGCCGACAGCTCGATACATTTGGTGCCGTCGCACCCTGTGATCGGCACCAGCACCTCGCTGAACGGAGCGCGCTGCGAGAGCGCCTCGATGAGCGGGCCGATCGTTTTGGCGGAGGCGGGGCTCGCGTCCCTGGCGCGTTCGAGCAGATCGACGATGGAGCAGCCTTCGAGGTCCGCTGTCGCAAATCCGATCGCACGGGCGAACCGGGCCGAGACATTCTGGAAGGCGAGCTTGCGGTTGGTCTGCCACAGCCAGTCAGCGTCGCTGCTTTCGTAATCGCGCAGCAACAGGCTGACGGTCTCGGTGCGCTCCTCGAGCGCGAGCTCGACGCATTTGCGCTGCATGAAGGCGCGCCCGCTCGAATAGATGATGACGAGCAGGCCGACGGTGTAGACGGGCCCGATCGCCGCCACCACCGGCCAGCCGGTACCCCATAGCATGCAGGTCGCCGATGCGCCCATGATGAGCACATAACCGCTCGCGGCGGGGGGCACGGTCGCGAAGATGAAGGCCGCGCCCGCCATCATGCTGGCGGTGACGACGCATATCGCGAGCTGCTCCGGGTGGGTCGCCTGCGGGAAGAAGTACATCGCCGGGACGGCCCACAGGAAGCCGAACACGACGCTGTGATAGCCGGTCCGGTCGATCGCCCGCCTCGACACCGAATGGATCATCCTCCCCTGGACCTGCCTCAGGAAGGAGAAAGCGATCAGCATCAGCAGCGTCATCGCGAGCAGCCACAGCGACAGGATTTTGAGGTTGATGCTGCCGGACAGGATGAAGAGCAGCAGAATGGCGTTGAAAGCCTGGCCCCAGGCCGCGGCGCTGACGGCGCGGGCGAGCTCGTTGATCTGGGCGGCGCGCACGCGTCCCCAACCGCGCCGTCCGGGCGGTGTGGCGCGGTTGAATACGACGCGCCAGTCTAGGTTCGGCAGCGTGACGTTGCTCATAGCTTGCTGCGGTCCGTCATAGCCGCGGAAGCGTTAGAGAAGGGTTAGGGACGAAAGCCCGCTCAGGCGGCGATGTCGTAGGGCTGGATCTCACCCGACAGATAGAGGTTCCGGGCCTTGGCGCGGCTCAGTTTGCCGGAGCTGGTCCGGGGCAGGGTTCGCGGCGGCACGAGCTCGATCACGCAGTTCATGCCGGTGATCGATCGCACGCGTTCGCGTATCTCGTCGCGCAGTCGGCCGCGCTCCGCCGCGTCCGAAGTGCGGCATTGGACGAGCACTGCCGGCGTCTCCTCGCCGCCCGGCGTAGTGATCGCGAACGCGGCGATATCGCCGGCCTTGAAACCGGGCAGCTGCTCCACCGCCCACTCGATGTCCTGCGGCCAATGGTTCTTGCCGTTGATGATGATCATGTCCTTGGCGCGGCCGACGATATAGAGGTAGCCGTCGGACAGATAACCCATGTCGCCCGTATCGAGCCAGCCATCGGCGCTGAGGCAGGCTTCCGTGGCCACGTCGTCACGAAAGTAGCCGGCCATGATCGATGTGCCGCGGGCATAGACCTTGCCGATCGCACGCTCGGGGAGCCTGCTTCCATCCTCGTCGCGGATGACGACTTCCATATCTCTGACCGGCTTGCCGCAGTTGACGATGGCGCGGTAGCGTTGCGGACGGTCGCGTTCGGCGGCGCCGCCGCCGGCGAGCAAGGTCTCCTCGACGAGCTCGACCACGATGCCTTCGCCGGGCGGCATGATCGAAACCGCCAGCGTCGCTTCGGCGAGGCCGTAGCTCGGCAGGAAGGACTTGGCGTTGAAGCCCGCGTCTGCAAACGCGTCGACGAAAGCCTGCATCACGTCCGGCCGGATCATGTCCGCGCCGTTGCCGGCGATCCGCCAGCGGGAAAGATCGAAGCGCTCGAAGACCTTGCTCTGGCTGCCGATCCGCCGCGCGCAAATGTCGTAGCCGAAAGTAGGCGAATAGCTGAGGGTCGTGCCTTTGTTGCGGCTGATCAGATCGAGCCAGGCAAGCGGGCGGCGCGCGAAATCCTCGGTCCGGAGGTAATCGGCCGAGACCTGGTTCGCGACCGGCGAGAGCAGGCAGCCGACCAGACCCATGTCATGGTACCATGGCAGCCAGGAGATGCAGCGATCGCTGTCGATCACCTGGACGCCGTGACTGTGCGCCGCCAAATTGTCGAGCAGCGCGCGGTGGGTGACGGCGACGCCGTGCGGGAAACGGGTGGAGCCGCTCGAATATTGCAGATAGGCGATGTCGTCGGGCGTGGCCGTTGGGAGCACGGCTTGCGGCGCCGGCCGCTTGGCGAAACTTTCCCAATCGGCGCCTGCGATCCCCGCCGCCTCGGCCGCGGCGCCGGCGAGACCAGCCAATTCCGCGGGATAGAAGAGAAAGGCCGGATCCGAGCTGTTGAGCTGCACGCCCAGCTGGTCGATATAGCTGTCACGGCCTCCGAACGAGGTCGGCAGGGGGAGCGGCACCGGCCAGGCACCCGCGTAAATCGCGCCGAAGAAGAGGGCGGCAAATTCCGCTCCCGTCTCCGCGACCAGCGCGACCCGGTCGCCCGGCTCAATACCGCGCGCGATCAGCCTGTAGGCGGCCGCCCGCGCGTCTTCGCGCAGCTCGCGGAACGTATAGGTGCGAGCGAGCAAGCCGCGCGCGTCATGGAAATTGAGGCCGCGGACACCTTGCGCGGCATAATCCAGCGCCTCGCCAAGGAGCTCGAAATCGGCGAGGCGGCGCGGCAGCACGTCCGCCGTGGGGGTCGGGACCAGCACGGCTCGTTCCGGCCTGCGCGCGATGATGCTTTCCTGGGATTGATGCAGCACTGCGCCCGTGATCCTCAATTCTTCCGCCCCGGCGGGGACGAGCGGCTCATCAGCCTGCTTCCCGCGGCACAAGGCACGTTCATATTCCAGCCCGACTATGGCACAATCATGGCGCGTGAGATCCGAACGACAAAAGAGGCCCCGGCCGCCGCTCGACGCCGATTCTCTCGAGCGCCTCGCGCTGTTTTACGTCGGCCGCTACGCCACGACCAGGGCGAGGCTGGCCGCCTATCTCCGGCGCAAGCTCCGGGAGCGCGGCTGGGCCGGTGATGCGCCTGCGCCGCTCCACGAATTGGCCGAGCGCTTGGCCGGCCTCGGTTTCATCGACGACCGCGCGGTTGCCGATGCTCGAGCCGCCTCGCTGCAGCGCCGCGGTTTCGGCGTGCGGCGAGTGACGCAGGCGCTGCGTGCCGCGGGGATCGCCGAAGCCGATGCGGCCGATGTGCTGCAACGAGCTCGCGGCGGCGCGGTGGCGGCCGGACTGCGCTTTGCCGAGCGCAAGCGGATCGGCCCCTACGCCCGGGACGAGGCCGAGCGGGGCGATCGCCGCAAGGCATTTGCGGCGATGATGCGGGCCGGTCATTCGCCCGAAGTGGCCCGGATCGTGCTCGATATTCGCGGCGGAGAAATCCCGGATTGCGACAGCGATTAAATGCCGGCTTCGGAAAAGTTCCCAATCCAGCAAAGCCGTGATACTCATAGGCAAGTTCAGGGTAGATTCTGCGTTAATGACTTCACGCCCGCAAATGCTTGCAGACGATCAAGCCTCGCTTGCCGACGGCGATGACTCGACGCGCGTCAAGCCCGCTGCGGATGACGAGGCGTTGGTCAAGCTCACCGGCACGATGAAATGGTTCGATTCCACCCGCGGATTCGGTTTCCTCGTGAGCGACCAGGCCAAAGGCGACGTCCTGATCCATTTCAGCGTTCTCAAGGAGCATGACCGGCGCAGCCTTCCCGAGGGAGCGGTGGTCGAATGCCTCGTCGCAGAACAGGAGCGCGGGCTGCAGGCCCGGAAGATCCTGTCGATCGACCTCAGCCAGGCGGTCGTGCCCGAGCTCAGCCGGCCGAGGTCCGGGGGCGAACGGATCGACCCCTCCTCGCTGCTCGACGAGGCCGGCGAATTCGAGCCGGTCCGCGTGAAATGGTTCAACCGCCTCAAAGGCTATGGCTTTCTTGTTCGCCAGGATGACGAGACCCAGGATATCTTCGTCCATATGGAGACCGTCCGCCGCGGCGGCCTGGCCGACCTCACTCCCGACGAGCCGCTCCGTGCGAGGGTGGCGTTGGGGCGCAAGGGGCCGTTGGCGGTCGAAGTCGAGCGGAGATGAGGCGCGCCCGGGCCCGCTTGCCGGCCGCCGCTTCGCCGAACCGCAGTTGAGGAGGGCGACGGCGCCTGCCGCCGCCGTGTGCGCCTCCGAGCGACAAGGGTTGCGTGAGGTCCGGCTTCGGCGCTAGGCGGGGCGGCCATGGGCCTCTTCAAGAACCTGTTCACCTGGTGGGAAGGTGCCAGCGTCGGCACCGCCCTGTTCAGCTGGCGCAACGGCGAGCGGGTCGGCAGCGACGCGCTCGGCAACGTCTATTACCGCTCGAAGAAGGGCGACCGGCGCTGGGTGATCTACAAGGGCTCGAACGACGCCAGCCGCATCCCGCCCGACTGGTATGCGTGGATGCACGGCATGATCGAGGGCCTTCCCGACGAGTCCCTGCCGCCGGTCCGTAAGTTCGAGAAGCCGCCGAAGCCCAACCGGACCGGCACGCCCGAAGCCTATCGCCCATCGGGCGCGCTCGAGCGCGGCGGCCAGCGCCAGGCGGCGAGCGGCGATTATCAGGCGTGGACGCCCGATTAGGTCATGCGCGCTATCCTCCGGGACAGTCTTTTCGAGGCGCTGATCGGCTTGCTGGTCGTGCTGCTCGCCGCGTGGTTCGTGGTCTTCGCGTGGAACCGGACGGGGGGCGGGACGCGCGATTCAATGCATGTCCGGGCGCTGTTTCCCGCCGCCAACGGCGTCTCGGTGGGAACCGACGTTCGCGTGGCGGGCCTCAAGCTCGGCAGCGTCGCGGCGCAGCGGCTCGATCCGGCCAGCTATCAGGCGGAGGTGACGCTCGCGCTCGATCGTTCGGTCAGAATTCCGGCGGACAGCAGCGCCGCCATCACCGCGGAGGGACTGCTCGGCGGCACCTACGTGTCGCTCATCCCAGGCGGCGCTTCGACCCCGCTCAAGGACGGCGATGTGATTCTCGACACTCAGGGATCGGTCGACATGATGGGTCTGGTCGGCTCGCTGATCAACCGGTCGGGAAGCGGGCAGCCGGCGGCCCCGGCCACCGGGAGCGCCGGCAAGCCGGGGCTCGGGACGATGGACGAGCCGGCGGCGCAGTGACACGTTTGTTTCCGATCGCCTTGCTGGCAAGCCTGGCCGCGCTGCCGGCCTGCAATCGCAGCGACGTGCCGGAGCGCAGACAGGCCGGCAAGGCCGACGCCGAGCCCGAGCCGGAGACGGTGGACGTTCCACAGACGGTGACCGCGCTCGCCCCCGGCACGACTCCGATGGCGGAGCGCACCGCGGTGATAGGGCTCCTCAACAAGCGCAACGGCATTTCCCGAGAGTTCACGCTCAAGCCGGGGCAGGCGATCCGCGCCGGCGACGTGACCGTCCGGCTGCGCGCGTGCGAGACCGCCGCTCCGCACGAAATCCAGCAGCTGACCGGAGCGTTCGTGCAGCTCGACGTGCAGAATGCGCAAGGACAGGTTCAGCGGGTCTTTTCGGGGTGGCTCTACAAGGAATCGCCGTCGCTCAACCTGGTTGAGCATCCCATCTACGACGTCTGGCCCAAGAGCTGCGCGATGACCCATCCCGACGCGGCCGCGTCGACGGTGCGCGAGGGATCTGCGGCGAGCAGCCGATCGAGGGCGCCGAATTCGGGGCCGCGTCCGCCGCGGTCGGCGCCATCGCCGCCGTCGGCCCCTGCGCCCGTCGAAGCGCCTCCGGCCGCTGCCCCGGCGCCGCCCGCCGAGCCTGCCGTCAACGCGGTCGACAGCATCGCGACATAGGCCTTCTGGCTGATCTCGACCGCGCCGAGGCTGCGCAAATGGTCGGTCATGAATTGGCAGTCGAGCAGCCTGAATCCGCCCACGATAAGCCGCGCCACCAGCCAGGCGAGCGCGACCTTCGACGCATCCGGCTTCAGCGAGAACATGCTCTCGCCGAAGAAGGCGCCGCCGAGCTTGACGCCATAGAGGCCGCCGACCAGCTGCTCGTCCTGCCAGCATTCGATCGAGTGGGCGTGGCCGAGCCGGTGGAGGCGATTGAAGCCGCGCTCGATCTGGCCGTTGATCCAGGTCTCCTCGCGTTCGGCGCAATGCGCGACGACGGCCGCGAACGCGCGGTCGCGAGTGACCGTGAACATCCCCGAGCGAATCGTCTTGCGCAGCGAGCGCGAGACCCGGAAACGGTCGAGCGGGATGACCGCCCGCCGCCGCGGCTCGACCCAGAATATCTCCTGCGCATCGCGGCTGTCGGCCATCGGGAAAACGCCGATCGAATAAGCGCGCAGCAGCAGGTCCGGGTCGAGCGGGGCCATGGCGACCGCTTGTCGTCAGCCTTGCCGCGCGTCAACCGCTTCTCCCCGGCCGACGCCGGCCGCTAGAGGATCTCCCGCACCACCTCCTGCGGCCGGCACAGGCGGACGCCCTTGTCGGTCTCGACCAGCGGGCGGTTGATCAGGATCGGGTCGGCCACCATCGCGTCCAGGATCGCTTCGTCGCTGACCGCTCCGCCGACCAGGTCGAGGTCCTGCGCCAGCTTCTCCTGGGCGCGCAGCCCCTCGCGCGGCGTCATGCCGGCGCGGGCGTAGAGCCGCTGCAGCTCCGCCTTGGCGGGCGGGTCCTTGAGATATTCGATCACCGTCACCTCGGCGCCCGAGCCCTCCAATATCTCGAGCGTCTTGCGCGACGTGCCGCATTTCGGATTGTGGTAGATGGTCGCCTTCATCGCTTCCTCTCGTCCTTTCGCCTCCCAGCGACGCCTGATCGGCGGTGAGCGGGCTTATACTTGCTCCTCTTCAGGAAATCATGCGCGTCCGTCCCGAAGCGATACGCCCGGAATTGGCCGCTAGCCACAGCCCCCGCTTTCCCGATAGGGCGCGGAAAAAGGAGGCGTAATCGATGGCGGCAAGGCTTGGGGGACGGCAGATGCGGGGCGGCCTGGCGATGCTTTTCGCGCTCGCCCTGACCGGCGCCTGCTCGCCGGCCTCGCCGGTCGTCGCGCTCGATGCGCCCGCCACCACGATCGAGCCCAAGGCGCCTTCGCCGGTGGCCGCGGCCGAAGCCTCGCTGACCGCCTCGGGCCTATCGGTCGCCGCGACCGAAGCCGCCATCCGCACCGGATCCTCGCTCGCCGCGGCCGCCGCCTCCAATTTCGTGGTGCGCACCGTGCTCGCCGCCGATCGCCCGCTTGAGGCCGGAGACTATCTCTGGGACACCGAAGGGGCGCCCGAGGGCGAGCGGCGGATCGTCATCGATATCGAAGCCAAGCGGCTCTACCTCTATCGCGGCGGCGTCGAGATCGGACGCGCCCACATCATCTACGG
Organism: Allosphingosinicella sp.; assembly: GCA_035942355.1. GTDB lineage: Bacteria > Pseudomonadota > Alphaproteobacteria > Sphingomonadales > Sphingomonadaceae > Allosphingosinicella. The sequence continues at coordinate 14,916 of DASZDE010000111.1, forward strand.
CCATGACGACAAGCCCACCCCGACCGGCTCCTTCACGATCCTCGAGAAGAAGGAGGATCATGTCTCCAACCTCTACGACGCGCCCATGCCCTACATGCTGCGGCTCACCATGGACGGCGTCGCGATCCACGGCAGCGAGGTCGACGACCGCTATGCGACCCACGGCTGCGTCGGCGTGCCGGACGAATTCGCCGAGCTGCTGTTCGCCGAGGCCAAGCTCGGCGACCGCGTGCTGATCACCAACGGCTGGATGACCGACACCTACGCCGGCGACCCTCAGACCAGCTAGGCGGCTGCGGACCCAAATTTGTCGGGTCTGCGGGAGCCGTCCAGGCTTCCCGAGCCAACCATTCCTCGAAGTGGCTGGAGGAGCGGCCTTGAAGCCGTCCCCTGGACGCCACCAGCCGCTGTCGCGGCTCAGCCATTCCTCCAGGTGGCTCGAAGCGTGGCCTTAGGTTCGTCCCCCGGACGGACCTATCCGCTATCGCGGCCCAGCCACTCTTCGAGCCACTTGATCGTATAGTCGCCGGCGCGGAATTCCGGGTCGTCGATCAGCTTCTGGTGCAACGGGATGGTGGTCTTCATGCCTTCGATCACGAACTCCTCGAGCGCGCGTTTCAAACGCATGATGCAGCGCTCGCGGGTGGAGCCGTAGACGATGAGCTTGGCGATCATGCTGTCGTAATAAGGCGGCACCTTGTAGCCGACATAGAGCCCGCTATCGACACGGACGTGCATGCCGCCGGGCGCATGGAAGCCTTTGACGGTGCCGGGGGAGGGGGCGAAGGTGGCCGGGTCCTCGGCGTTGATCCGGCATTCGATGGCGTGGCCGTGGAAGCGGACCTCGGCCTGGGTGCAGCTCAACGGATTGCCCTCGGCGATGCGGACCTGCTCGCGCACCAGGTCCATGCCGGTGATCATCTCGGTGACCGGATGCTCGACCTGGAGCCGGGTGTTCATCTCGATGAAGTAGAATTGCCCATTCTCATAGAGGAACTCGATCGTGCCGGCGCCGCGATAGCCCATCGCCGCCATCGCCCTGGCGACGATGCCGCCCATCCGGTCCCGCTCCTTCGCCGAGATGATCGGAGACGGGGCCTCCTCCAGCACCTTCTGGTGCCGGCGCTGGAGCGAACAGTCGCGCTCGCCCAGATGGACCGCATTGCCTTCGCCGTCGCCGAACACCTGGAACTCGATGTGGCGCGGGTCGCCGAGATATTTCTCGATATAGACGGTCTCGTCGCCGAACGCGTTCCGGGCCTCGGAGCGCGCCTGCATCAGCTGGCTTTCGAGCTCGTCCTCGGATCGCACTACCTTCATGCCGCGCCCGCCGCCGCCCGACGCTGCCTTGATCAGCAGCGGATAGCCGGTCTCGGCGGCCACCGCTTTGGCTTCCTCGATCCCTTCCACCGGCCCGTCCGAGCCGGGAACGAGGGGGAGGCCGAGCTTGGCCGCGGTGCGCTTGGCTTCGACCTTGTCGCCCATCGTGCGGATATGCTCGGGCTTGGGCCCGATCCAGATGATGTTGTGCAGCTCGACGATTTCAGCGAAGCGGGCATTCTCGGACAAAAAGCCGTAACCCGGGTGGATCGCATCGGCATGGGCGATCTCGGCCGCCGAGATGATGTTGGGCACGTTGAGATAGGATTCGCTCGCCGGCGGCGGGCCGATGCAGACGGCCTCGTCCGCGAGGCGGACATGCATCGCGTCGGTATCCGCGGTCGAATGAACCGCGACCGTCTTGATGCCCATTTCATGGCACGCGCGGTGGATGCGCAGAGCGATCTCGCCGCGGTTCGCGATCAGGACCTTTTTGATCATGCCGTCACCCCAGCGGAGGCTGGGGTCCCAGTGGGGATTCGCACCGCGTTTCCGGGCCTTTTTCTCGCTGGGATCCCGGCCTTCGCCGGGATGACGGGGAGCTTGCGCATCCCCGTCATTCGAGGATGACGAGCGGCTGGTCGAACTCGACCGGCTGCGCGTCCTGGACGAGGATCTGGCGGACCGTCCCGGCGCGCGGCGCCGGGATCGGATTGAGCACCTTCATCGCCTCGATGATCAACAAGGTGTCGCCGGCCTTGACTGGCTCGCCCGCAGCCACGAACGGCTTTGCGCCGGGCTCGCCGGCGAGGTAGACGGTGCCGACCATCGGCGACTTGACCGCGCCCGGATGGGCGGCGGCGGCGGCTTCCTCGGACACCGGCACGGTCGCGGCCGGCAGCGGCGCGGGCGGGGCAGCGGGCGCGGCCGGCGGTGCCGCAGCAGTGGCCGTGGCGGTGTGCTGGCGCTTGACGACGATGCGCCGGGCGCCGTCTTCGACCTCGATCTCGCTGAGGTCGTTCTGGGTGAGCATTTCAGCGAGCCTGCGGACGAGATCGGTGTCGACCTGCATCGCGCCCTCAGCCCCGCTTTTGGTGTCGGCCATCGGACCCCTCTTAATCCCTGTTCGAGAACCCGTCACCCGGCGGTTCGGCGGCACCCGAGCCGGGTCCTGTCAGAGACGCGCCGCCGCGTCCAGAGCAAGCTGGTAGCCGAGCGCGCCGAAGCCGGCGATCGTGCCAAGCGCTCCCGGGGCGATGAAGCTGCGCCGGCGGAAGCCCTCGCGCGAAGCGGGATTGGAAAGATGCACCTCGATCACCGGCACCGCGATTGCCTTCACCGCGTCGTGCAGCGCGATCGACGTGTGGGTGAACGCGCCGGCATTGAGGATCACCGCCTTGGCGCCGGCCGCCGCGGCCTCGTGCAGCCAGTCGATCAGATGGCCCTCATGGTTCGACTGGCGGATGTCGAGCGCGACACCGAGCTCTCGGGCCCGTTCGTCGAGCGCGGCGGCGATGTCGTCCAGAGTATCCGAGCCGTAAATCTCCGGTTCGCGGGTGCCGAGGAGGTTCAGGTTGGGACCGTTCAGCACGAAGATGGTCGGTGGCGTCGCCATTAAACGCTCCTATATGGCGGCCGTCCCCGTTGCGCAAAGGCGAGCCGGCCATGGTCTATGACGACACGTACTCGATCACCGTCAACGGCGGGCACCGCCGCGTCGCGAAGGGCATCACCATCGCCGACCTCGCGCTCGAGCTCGGCCTCGAGCCCAGCAAGGTCGCGGTCGAGCGCAACCTCGAAATCGTTCCCCGGTCAACCTTGGCCGACGTGAAGGTCGAGGACGGCGACGATTACGAGATCGTCACCTTCGTCGGCGGCGGCTAGCGGGAGCGCCGCGCCAGCCGGACGCATGGTAAAGCGGTTCGCGCCCGGGGCCAGCCGGTCAGGCTGCCTGCTTGAGCGCGTCGGCGAGCAGGCGGAACTCCTTTTCGCGCGGGCTCGCCTTGCGCCAGATCAGCGCGATCGTGCGCGACGCATGCTCGGCCTCGAGCGGCCGGGCGATCACGCCTGTCCCGTCGAGCAGCCCCGCGGTCACTGCCATCTCCGGGATCATGGTCACGCCAAGGCCGTTGTCGACCATCTGCACGAGGGTGTGGAGCGA
>DASZDE010000112.1:0-14458 GCA_035942355.1 Allosphingosinicella sp.
GCGCAGCGGCGCCGGAAGGGCGAGGATTTCAGCAGTCGGCAAAACGGCCTCCATCGAGTGGAACGGCCGAGCTTTACGCATATCGCGTAAGAGGATGCAAGCGAAATTTTACGCTATCTGCGGATACAGGCGATGCGCGTAAGCCGCGGCCGGGCCGGGACGGGTGGACACCGCGGCGGCGGGACGGGAGGGGTGGCGGCGCTAGCCGGCGGCGCGGCGGCGGCGGGCGGCGCCGAGGTCGGACGGGGCGGGCGGCGCCGGGGCGATGATCTCGGCCATGCGCAGCAGCTGGGCGCGCTGCTCGGGACCGGCGCCGCGGTAGCGCTCGACCAGGCCGCGCTCGTCGGGCGACAGGCTGTTCGGATTGTCCTCGGGGTTGAGCAGGTCGGCGGTCGAGCAGCCGAGCTCGGCGGCGATCCGCTTCATCCACGGCAGCCGCAGCTCGCGGCGCCCGGTCTCGAGGTCGCTGATCTGGCCGATCGACGTGTCGAGCCGGTCGGCGAGCGCCTGGAGGGTGAGCCCGGCCAAGCTCCGCAACTCGCGAATCCGGTTGGGCCACGCCTTCATGGGCGGGAAGTGTAATATCCGGGCGGTCATGCCGTCTTTAAAGCTTCCGCGAAAATATTTTCGGGTGCGTCTTGCGCTTGTTTACGCGATTTGCGAAGGACTGTCGAGATGGCTGATCCGACCCTCCGTCCGCGCCCGCGCTGGACCAACCCGCTCGAGGCGTGGCGGCGGACGCAGCGCGTGTGGGACCATGGCCGGCGCGAGTGGATCGAGATGTCGGTCGCCGAGGCGGCGCGGCGGTGCGGCGTGCCCTACCAGACCTGGCATGCGTGGGAGAAGCCGCGCGAGGATCCGAGCGCGCGCGTCCCCGACGACGGCAATCTGAAGCGGCTGTTCCTGTTCACCAACGGCCAGGTCCGGCCCGACCATTTCTTTCCGATCGACGAATGGCGCGGCGAGCTGGCGGCGCTGGCCGAAGCGGCGGCGGCGAAGGCGGCGGCGGGGGAGGAAGCGGCGGCCGAAGCGGCGTGAGACGATGCGGCCCCGGCGCGTGCCGGGGCGGACGTGCCGGGGGCGGCGCGGTGTGTGGCGTGGGAGGGTGTGCTTATGGGCGGGGCCTTGTGGCATGAGATCGTGCTCGGCGCGATCGGACTGTTCGTGCTGGCCGAGGGCGCGAGCCGGCTCGGCGAATGGCTGATCGGCGGCGCCGACCGGCTGGTCCGCCGCCGCCTCGACGATTGGTTCGGCCCCGAGCCGGCGCCGGCGCAGCCCGAGCCCGACGAGGTGCGGCGGCTGCGCGAAGGCGGTGTTTTGTGAAGATTCCCCACCAAAATGGCATTTTGGCGGGAGCCCGGCTGTGACGCGGCTGCTGATCGAGCTGGCCTGCCTGCTCTACGGAGCGTCGGTCGGGGCGGCGATGATGGCGCTGCATTGGGTGACGCCCGCGGGCGAGCCGCGCGCCGAGCGGATCAAGGGGCTGGCCTGGATGCTCGCCTGGCCCATCGCCCTGCTGCTGATCCTGCTGATCGACGGTCTCGCGGCGCGCCGCTCGCGGCGGGCGCGCGCGGCGCGGAGGGCGGCATGACGACTTATACCCCAGGGCAGTCCGGTACGGCTCGCGAGGCCCCCGGCGGACGGTTATTGGGCCGTCCTTCACGCTGCGCAGCAGGCTGCCCGAACTTTCCCCCGGAGCCAATGGCCGGACCGCCGACCAGCCCGGGCTAGGGCGATGGCGGCGGGGGAGATCGGCGCGCATGAGATCGCCCAGCGGCTGAACGCGGCGGCGCCGTCGATCGCGCCCGAATTGCTGCCGCGCGGGCGGCTGTCGCAATGCGGCCGCTTCTGGGAGGCGGGCTCGGTCCATGACGGCGGCGCGATTTCGGGCGCGGCCTCGCTCAAGGTCAATTTGAAGGCGAACGTCGGCTGCTGGTTCGACTTCAACGCCGGCGCCAATCGCGACGACGAGAAAGGCGACATGCTGATGCTGGCCGCCGCGACCCTGTTCGGCGGCTGGTCGGCGGACGGCGCCAAGGCCAAGGCGATCGCCTGGGCCAAGAGCCGGCTCGGGCTCGACGACCTCGACCCGGCGCGGCTGGCGACGGTGCGGCGCGAGGCGGCCGCGGCCGAGGCGCGCGGCGCGCGCGAGGCCGAACGGGAGAAGGCCGCCAAGCGCCGCCGCGCGGCCGCGCTGTGGAACGGCGCGGTGCCGATCCGCGGCACGCCGGCCCAAGCCTATCTGGAGGGCCGCGGCATCGACTTCGGACGGCTCGGCCGGATCCCCGGCTCGCTGCGCTATCTGCCCGACGCCTGGTGCCCCGAGCGCGGCGCCAAGCATCCGGCGATGATCGCCTGCATCATGGCGCTGTCGGGCGAGCTGCTCGGCGTCCACCGCACCTTCCTCGACCTGTCGGCCGGCAAGGGCGGCGCGGTCGCCAAGGCGAGGATCGCCAATGCCAAGCTCAGCCTCGGTCATTATGCCGGCGGCTGCATCCCGCTGTGGAAAGGCGCGAGCGGGCGCACCTTGCGCGACATCGAGGCCGGCACGCCGGTCCATGTGTCCGAGGGGATCGAGGACGGGCTGACGATCGCGCTCGCTTTCCCCGAGCGGCGGGTGGTGGCCGGGGTGGCGCTCGCCAATATCGGCGGGTTGCAGCTGCCGCCGCAGGCCGGGCCGCTGGTGCTGATCGGCCAGAACGACCCGATCGGGTCGAAGGCGGCCGATGCGTTCGAGCGCGTCGTCGCCCGCCAGCAGGAGCAAGGCCGCGCCGTCCAGCTGCTGTTCCCCGACCCCGCCTACAAGGATTTCAACGATCAGCTGACGGGAAAGCGCATGCCGGGGGCATGCGCGGCCGCCAGCTCCACCGGAGGCCCGGCATGAGCGCGCCGGCGCCGACCAGGCCCGTGCTGCGCTGGCACGGCGGCAAGTGGCTGCTGGCGCGGTGGATCATCGCCCATTTCCCGCCGCATCGCTGCTACGTCGAGCCCTATGGCGGCGCCTGGTCTGTGGGGCTGCTGAAGCCGTTGTCCCATCGCGAGGTTTATAACGACAAGGACGACAGGCTGGTCGGCCTCTTTCGCATGCTTCGCGAGCCGGCCCAAGCGGCGGAGCTCATCCGGCGCCTGGAGCTGACGCCGTTCGCCCGCACCGAATTCTATCGCGCCTATGAGCCGAGCGACGATCCGATCGAGGATGCGCGGCGCTGGCTGACGCGGTCATGGATGGGCCACGGTTCCGACGGCGGACTGAGCCCGTACCGCACCGGTTTCCGCGCGAGCTCGAGCAGGTCAGACACGACGTCGGTGGCACGCGAATGGGCTGGATACCCAGCGGCGCTGGCGCTTGCCGTCGAGCGCCTACGCGCGGTCGTTATCGAAAACCGAGACGCGCACGACGTCATGGCTGCGAACGATGCGGCAACGACGCTGCATTTTGTTGATCCGCCCTATCCCCTCGACACCCGCTCGCGGACGAACCGCCAGCCTGGCGGCGGGACCTACGCGCACGAGCTGACCGACGACGACCATGTCGCCCTGCTCGCCTTCCTGAAGACGCTCAAGGGCATGGTGGTGCTGTCGGGCTATCCGTCGGCGCTCTACGACCAGGCGCTGGCGGGGTGGCGGCGGGTGGAGCGGGCGGCGCTGGCGGACGGTGCGCGGCCGCGCATCGAAGTGCTGTGGCTCAACCCCGCCGCCGTGGCTCGGCTCGGCGCTGGGCCCCTGTTTCGGGCGGGCAGCCCGACCCCGGCCCAAAGCGGCGCTTTGGGACGCATCCCGGTATGACCGCCCGCTCGATCCTTTATGCGCCGGCGCGGGTCGGCGCGACGCTGCCGCTCCATCCTTTGCTGCTGCTGGTCGGCCGAGCGCTCGCCGCCTCGCGCTGCCCCGGCTGCGGCCGGCGGACCTCGTGACCTGCGGTCTCCGCTCGCTGGCGATCGCCGCCTGGCTGGCCGCCGCCGCCGCGCTCGCCTTGCCGCTGGCGGCGGCGCTGTGATTATCGTCCCGGAAATCGAAACGGTGGTCATTCTGGTGCCGCGCACTGGAACACGGTCCCTGAAGCTGGCGGTTGCGGCCGCCTACCCTCGTTCGATGATGATCTATCGCCACATGGAAGCCGACGGCGTGCCGCTGGGTTACGACCGCTGGCGCCGTGTCGGTGTCGTACGCGATCCCGTTGACCGACTGTGGAGCCTCTACAAGTTCGTCCAAATTATGCGCGGCGAGAGGGATGGGCTCGGCAAGTGGGAGCCGGCCTATGTCGAAGCCCAGCGGCGAAGCGTCGAGCTGCCATTTTCCGATTGGCTGACTGATAACCAGACCGTCTTCACGAGCCCCTATGACAGTGCGGGGATGAACCGCTTCTGGCCCGGATACACGGTCCGGCACCCATTGCCCGAGACGCGCAAAAGCCAATTCCTCTACCTACGGCCCGACCTCGGTACTCGGATCTACCGTTTTGACGAGCTCGAGCAGCTTGGCTCAGCGCTTGGGGTCGATCTCGGTCATCATCACAAGACGGATGGTGCCCCTCCACAACTCAGCGCGGCGGCTGTCGAGCACGTCCAGCGCTATTTTGCCTGGGATCTCGAGCAGTCACGCGCCCCGCTCCAAAGTACCACTTTGGAGCGCACCCCGTGAGCGGCGATCCGCTTGAAGGCGTGTTCCGCTCGGCCGCGGCGCCGCGCGACGCGCCCGACCTCCGGACGGCGCCGGCGCCGGACGGGTCGGAGGCCTATGACGTCGCCGAGCGCGGCGACGACTGCCCGGTGACGCCGCTCGGCTTCTTCAAGAAGACCAATTATTTCCTCGACTGGGCCGGGCAGCTGATCGACCTCGGATCGGAGTTCCGCAAGGGCGAGCTGATGCAATTGTTCGGCACCAGCATGGCCTGGCTCGACGCGCGCTTCCCGCAGATGCGCAACGTCGGATCCAAGGACAAGCCGATCTTCGAGCAGAACGGCTTTTCGCAGACCGACGCCCAGCGCAGCCTGATCATGGCCTGCGCCAAGGCCGGGCTGTTCGACCCGACCGGCAAGGTGCGCGGGCGCGGATCGCACCGCGGCAAGGACGGCGAGCTGATCCTCCATTGCGGCGACGCGGTGCTGACCGGCGGCCGCCGCGGCACGCGCGGCAATTTGCTCAAGCCGGCCTGGTCGAAGCCGGGGCCGGTCGCCGGCTTCGTCTACCCGACCGAGAGCGCGCTCGCCCACCCCGCCGAGGCCCCGGCGCCGGCCCATGTCGCGGCCGAGATCATCGCCAAGCTCGACAGCTGGAACTGGAAGCGCAAGCGGCCCGCCCCGGGCGGCGGGCCGGGCGGCGCGGCGGTCGGCGGGCCGGGCGGGGCCTCGATCGACGCCTATCTTCTGTTCTGCTGGGTCGCGACCGCCTTGATGGGCGGCTTCGTCAAGCACCGCCCGCATGCGTGGATCACCGGCCCGACCGGCACCGGCAAGACCACCTTGCAGGAGTTCCTGCGCGCGCTGATGGGCGATTGGGGCGTGTTCACCGAGGACGCGACCGAGGCCGGCGTGCGCCAGTTGCTCGACCAGGACACGCTGGCGGTGATGTTCGACGAGCTCGAGCCGGACGAAGGCAATGCCGAGGTCCATATGAAGATCGTCAAGCTGGCCCGGCTCGCTTATTCGGGCGGCGGCGGGCTGCGCGGCGGCCAGGACCACAAGTCCAAGCAGTTCACCATCCGATCCTGCTTCCTGTTCTCCTCGATCCACCATCACGAGCTGCCGGCCCAGGACCGCAACCGGATCGCCGTGCTCCACCTCGACCGGTTCGCGGCCCGGACCCCGCAATTCGTGCTGCCGGCGACCGCCAAGGCGTGGGGCGACGCGCTGCGGCGGCGGCTGGTCGAGCAATGCCACCGCTACGAGGCGACGCTCGCGGCCTACACCAGGGAAATGCTCGAGCACGGCTATTCGGGGCGCGAGCAGAACACCTACGGCACCCTGCTCGCGTGCGGCGACCTGCTGCTGTTCGACGAGGCGCCGCCCGAGCGGATCCAGGCGGCGCTGAACGGCGACGAGGACCGTTGCGCCGGGCTGGTCGCGCGGCTCGCCCACGTGCTCGACAGCGCGCGGGCCGAATCCGAGGACACGACCGAGCGCGCGCTCAAATATCTCGGCTCCAAGCGGCTGCCGGCGGCGGGCGGGCGCGACCAGGAGACGATCGGCCGCTGGCTCGCCAAGGCGGTGATCGAGATCGTCAACAATGGCGGCCAGGGCGCGGCCCGGGCCAAGCTGCTGACCCACGGTTTGGCGCTGGTCCATCTCGCGCCCGACCATGAGGAGGGCAGCGGCCAGGGCGGGCTCAGCGAAGCGAAATATCCCGACCAGGCGATCTATTTGGCGGTCGCCAACCAGACCAACCAGGGGATGAAGGAGATATTCGAAGGCTCGACGTTCCGCGGCGGGGTGTGGAGCCAGGCGCTGAAGGGCGTCGACGGCGCTATCGTCAACAAGAAGAAGCGCTTCGGCCAGCGGCCCGAGGGCTGCGTGCTGGTGCCGCTGGGCGAAGTGATCGACGTCGACGCCGCCCGCCACGAGGCGCACCTGCTGCGCCTCGACGCCCAGGCCGAGCAAAGAGGGTGAAATGCTATCGGGGTCCCCGCGAAAGTAATACTTTCGTGGGCTTCATGCCGCCTGCCTTTGCTCGGGCTCGGCGCCATATTCGGCGGCCTGGTGGATCAGGCGGACGAGCGCGCCGAGCTCGGCGGCGGGGAGCGATTCGCCGGCCGGGACCAGGGTCAGCAGGCGGTCGAGCGCGGCGAGCGACAGGCGGGCGAGCGCCGGCTGCAGCTCAGGATCGCGAATCATCGGAAGGCCGTCCGGTTGACGTTACGTCACGCTTGTCATTGTCCCGGAAAGCCATGGACTTGCCCTCTCCTTCGATCCCAAAGATTAACCCAAATTGGATTAACCGCAGTTATACGGCACGCTTTTTGCTGCCGGAACCAACCCAGAACAGCTGAAATCCTACATGGCAAGCGGGCATTTTCGGGGGCCCAACGCTTTGCGCGGAAACGCCGCCGCCCTTCCTACGCAAAGCGCGGGGCGGCTGGCAAGCGGTTTCGGGGGCGGCGGTTGCGGAATCGGGCCGGCTGTGGCAGCGTCGGGCGATGAGGCGCGCATGGCCCTGGCTGATCGGCGCCGCGGCGAGCGCCGCGGTCGCGCTGCAGGCGGCGACGCTGGCCGTCGCGCTCGACGCCCGCGCCGCGGCGCGCGAGGCCGCCCAAGCCGGCTGGCAGGCCCGCCAAGCCGCCTTTGCCGCGTGCGAGCAGGTCCGTGGCGGCGCCGGAGGGTGCTTCTGACGGCCGTCTTCCGGAGGATGCGATGCGGTTCGAGGACAGGGTTTACGAGAATGTCACCGTCTATCTCGACGGCAACGAATATTATCGCTGCAGCTTCGTCGACTGCAGGCTGGTCTACCAAGGCGGGCGGGTGCCGGTGATCCAGGAGGGACAGGGCGCGATACGCTGCGTGTTCGCGTTCGAGGGGCCGGCGGCCAATACCATGACTTTCGTCAAGGCGCTGGCGGATCCGAGGAGCGGGGTCCAGGACGTGGTCGAGCGGGCAATCCCCGAGCTGTTCCAGATGAAGGCGGACTTCGGCTGACCCGGTCGCCGCGCCGGGTCACGCCGCCCCGACCCGCGGCAGGCGGGCATAAGCGAGCGCTTCGGCGATGTGGACGCGCAGGATGCGCGTCACGTCGCCATGGTCCGCCTGGGCGAGGGCGGCGATGGTGAGCGCGACATCCGCGGCGGCGGCGCGGCGGGCCGGGTCGAGCCCCATCGCCGCGGCCGCCTGGTCGAGCAGCCGCGCGGCGAGCGGATCGAGATCGAGCCCGTCCGGCCAGTGGTCGATCGCCTCGCGCGCCGCCCGGACCCGCGCGGCGATCTCCGCCGAGGTCTCGCACGGCGGCGGGCGCTGGAGGTCGGCGGGCGAGGTCGGCGCCAGGTCCAGGTTGAGGTCGGCGGTCCCGGTGGGACTGTCGGCGCTGCTGTGGAAGATGGTGGGGCGCATGTCGGCCGGGAAGCCGAGCGCGTCGGCCAGCGCCTCGGTCGCCTCGCACAGCTCGATCAGCATCGCCATCGGATGGTGCGGCGAACGGAACAGCACATTGTGCCCGCCGGCGAGCGCGATCTCGAGCACGCGCTTGGCGCAGTCCTGCCCCGCTATGGCGGCGAAGTCGAACGGCGCCGGCGGCTCGGGCGGGGCCGGCGGGCCGGGCCGAGGGGGTGCCGCCGCCGGCGGAGAGGGAGGGGCGCCGGCGGCGGCGGCGAAGCCGGGAGCGGGCCTCGCCTGGCTGAACCGGGGCGCGGATGCGAACAGGTCGAACTGGGCGGCGGTCATGGCTGAGCCGCTTTCAGAACGGCTTGGAGCTCCGCTCGAATGCGGCTTCCCTCGGCCGCATGGGCTTCGCCCCTGGCGCCGGTGGCGCCGTCGCAATGCCGCTCCAGCCAATCAAGCAGCGCGTACATCCGCGGCGCCGCCGCGATCAGCCGGGCATTGGCCTCGGTCGGGGCGTAGCTGTAGCAGCGGGCGATCGCTATGCCCTCGGGGCCTCCGCGCACCATCATCTGCTTGCTGCTGCCCTCGCGGGCGTAGGTCCAAGGACCGGGCGTGAACGGCATTTCTCTCTCCCTCATGCTGGCTGCTGCCATCCTCGCGGCGGGCGCGGGCGCCCGCCGTCCGGGGGCGTCAGTCGTAGCGATACGGGTTGAAGCAGGTCGTGCCGGTCCGCTGGGCGAGCTCGCGCTCGTCGGAGGCATCGGCGAGCGCATCCGCGCGCGTCAGCCGATCGACCGGAGCCTCGAACACGATCCCGCCCTGGGTGACGATCCTCCCCCGCCAGCCGAGATCAGTGCGGCGCGCTGTCGCTTCAACGTAGGTCATTGTCTCTCTCCCTCGAACCCGCGGCCGGCCCCTGCCGGCCGCGATCATCAAAAAAGCCGCGGTTCGTCGGCGGCGACGAATAAAGGCAGGTGGGCGGCGTCGGCCTGGCCGACCAGCGGGCGGCCGCCGCCGGCGCGCTTCGGGCTGGCGAGGCGCAGGGCGATCAGCTCGCGCTCGCGCTCGGCGGCGCGCGTCCGGGCCGCATTGTCGTTGGCCGCGGCGGCGATCGCCGCATCGTCATAGCCGAGCCCGAGCAGGTGATCGCGCACCGCTTCGGCCGCCGCGAGCGAGCGGAAGGTGGCGCCGCAGCCGCCGTCATGGGTGACCAGATACGGGCCTTCGCGGCTTTCGGGGATGCGCCCGGCGGCGGTGTTCCACGGCAGCATGATGGCGGTCCGGTGCGGCCGGCGCGGGAGGATGACGGGGGTCATGACGCCAGCTCGAAGCCGAGCACGGCGCCGGCCCCGACCCGTCGCGCGGCGGCCGGGTGCTCGTCGATGCCCCAGGGGAGCGCGTCGGCGATGTCGCGGGCGATGGCGTCATATTTCGGGCAATGCCATTGCAGCGCGTCGAGATAGCGGCGGCTCGCGCTTTGCGGCCATTCGTCGAACTCGCGGCTCTGATAGTCGAGGCAGGCGATCTGCTTGGACAGCAGCTCGGGCCGCATGTTGCCGAGCCAGCGGCGATAGCGATAGGCGGCCACTTGGGCATCGGGATCCTGTTCATCGCCGTAGCGGGCGCGGATCGAACGGGCGTTGTCGGCCAGCAGCTGGCGGCCGATCCGCTGCGGGTCCGCCGTGCCGTCGACGAGCGCGACATAGGCGGTGGCGAGCAGGTCGATATGGGCATCAGAGACCATCCATGCTGACATTTTGTCTCTCCCGATTTACGCGATCTGCGTAAACGGTAGGTTACGCTATATGCGAATGTCAAGCGGAAAATAGCCGTGCTTTTCAGCCTGTTGCAAAATAGTTGCAAGCGGGCAGGTGCGGCGAAGCCGCGCCGGTGCGCCCGCTTTCCGCCTCCTTTCCCACGGCTTGCGCCGTCCGCTCCCGCGCCCGCCGCGCCGCCCCGACCCGCTGGCGGCGAGCAGTTAGGGGCGGCCCGATCTGCCTGCGATTTCGGGTCGGGGGTGTTCCGTGCGTTCCGCCAGGCGTGTGCCTCTTTTGCTGCGCTTTGTTCTTCTGTCTCAGTGGCTTAGCCTGTTGTTCGGTTGGTTCCGCCGGTCAGCGCTCGGCGTCGGGTATAGGTGTGCGGGCGAGCCTCATGCGCGCGCGCGACGAAGGCGGAACAGACGGAACATGTATCTACGTCTCTGCTTAAGCTGTTGAGTATAGAGGTTTTCGTTGTTCCGGCCCGGCGTTCCCCGGCTCCTCATTCGCGATTTGCGAAGGAACATAAGTCGTTGAGCTTGCGGACTTTATTGCAATGTGCGAAGAATGCCGGCTCGATGGACTTGGCCGCTTCGCCTCTCGCGCCGACTGCGCTTCGCCGCCCGAATTTAATAGGGGGCGGATATGCTGCGCGTCGCTCCGGACGGGCCTTTCGGGCGGCGGGGGCGGCGGTTCTGGAGAATTTCGGGCGCGGCGAGCTCGCCGCGGCGGCGATCGGCGGGCGCAGCTGCGGCGTCGGACCCGGCGCGGCTGGGCTGGGCGACGTCGGCCAGGCGGGCCTCGGCGTCGCCGGCGGGCTCGAGCGCGGGTATCCGGCTCGGGCTGGGCTGATCCAAGGAAATCAAGGGTTTAGCGGTTCGGCTCGCGGCATCGTCGCATGGGGGGCGTCGCATGATGCTGGGCAAGCGGTTGGAATTGCTCGGGAAGGTCGCGGCAGTCGTCTAATCGCCAATTTGACGGACGGGCTGACCGGCCAGGCCGGCGAGGCTGCCGCCGAGGCCGGATCGGCCCGCCCGGGCGTCGCCCAGCTCGGCCGGATTCGCGGCGGGGGGGCGTTCCCCCTTTCGGTCCGCGCCCGCCCTCACCGGGGGTCGCGCGGGTCGGAGCTGGAAATCCTGAAAAACCGCCCCTTCCGGGCATTGCCCATCTGCTCGAATGACACTGGCGGTCGGGGCCGCTCAATCGCAAGCGGCTCAACGGGGTCGGGGGTACGGGCCGCGCCGCGACGCGGCGGCAGCTCAGCGCGGCGCGCGGATTTCGCGAAGGGGAACGGCACCGATCGGGTCGGGGTGCATAAGCGGCGGGCGCCTTGTCGGAGTGAGCGAGACTCGGGAAGCTACGCCGGGGGGCGTGCCGGTGTCAACGGGACCTAGCAGCCTCGAAAAAGCCTTCCGCGGAGCGGTCGAGGACGGCGGCGCGCTGCTCGGCGTGAACGTGGATGCTGAGCAGCTCGACCTGATGCGCGACGAGGCCGGCAAGCTGCCGACCAACGTGTTCCAGATCACCCGCACCGAGCGCGGGCGCGGCCGGCCCAGGGGCTCGGTCAACAAGCGCAACCAGAAGCTGGCCAAGCTGATCTGCCATGAGCATGGCAACCCGGTCCTGTTCATGGCCAGCGTCTATTCGCGGCCGCTCGACCAGCTCGTCGAACTGCTCCGCATCGCCGACGGCAGCGCCGACCGCGAGGCGCGGCTGATGGAGGTGGTCGAGCAGTCGCTCGCCTACATCGGGACGATCCGCGGCGCGGCCGACCGCGAGACGCTGACCAAGCTCACCAATCTGGTCGACCGGCTGGCCGACCTTGCCGGTGAGCTCCGGTCGAAGCCGGGCGAGCTGGCGCTCAAGGCGCTGGTCACGCAGCTGCAGGCGGCCAAGGCGACCGCGGAATATACGGACGGCAAGCAGCCGGTCAGCATCGACGTCAAGGCCAAGGCCGACCTGGTCGTGTTCGCTCCAGAGCTGCTGAAGCAGCACGATATCGACCCCGCCGAGCTGGAGACTGCGATCAACGCGCGCGGGCTGGAGGCGTTCGACCTGGACGAGATGCGGCTGCTGCCGGCGCCCGAATATGGCGAGGATGAGGAAGCGGAGGGCGAGGATGACTGAGCCCCGCACCACCTTCCCCTATCCGCATCGCTCCCTCAACCAAGTTGGTGACCTTGCTCAGCGCGCCTTGGCGCCATCGGCACGGCGTCGGGCGGCTCCGGTGCCGGTGCATCAGCAGGAGCCGCTGTCGGGCAGGGCGGACGAGGAGCGGCGGCGCATCGACGCCCAGCAGGGCAGCGCGGCCCTGCTCAAGCGGGTGCGCGCGCTGATCGCGAAGGGCTGCCGGTGACGCCCGCCCCGACCTCCTTCATCCCGGGCGTTTCAAGGGCCGACCGCGCCGACGGCCCCGAGAATTACGCCGATATGCGCCGCGACCCCGTAGGCTTCCTACGGGCGATCATCGACGCGGACACAGTCTATGCCGACTATCCGGCCTATACGGCGGATGCCATCCGTTTGTTGGTCAATGGCGAAGGCCCGTGGCGTTGCTTCCACTGCGGCGAGGTCTGCACAACGAAAGAAGCTGCCGCCGAGCATTTTGGCGAGGGCAACTATGAGATGGAGATGCCAATCTGCATAGAGGCCGCGACCAGCGAGATGAAGGCACTCGTCCTTACCAACCGCGAGATGTTCGAACGCCTTAGGAAGGTAGAACGCGATCTTGAGCAGGCCGAGTTCGAGCGTGATTGTTGGGCAGAAGGAGCGCGCAAATTCATGAACGCGCCTCACGCGACGTGGCATGATCTTAGCAACTACCGAGAGACCGCCGATGGTCGCGTCCTCGCTGCCGAGGCGGCGATCAACGCTGCGCCCCGTTGGCTCGCCAACATCTTGCGGCGACGTGCGGAACGCCTCGGCGGGGTGCGGCTGCCATGACCGTCATCCGCGGCGACGATTTCGACGGCAATGAGGGCAACGTCAAGACGATGGCGTTCAAGCCGGTCGGACCGGTGGCGAGCCGCTTCCTCAACGACCGCATGTTCATCTCCTCGATCATGGGGCCATACGGCTCGGCCAAGACGACCAGCTGCTTCCAGAAGATCCTGAACTGCCTGCTGTGGCAGCGGCCGGGACCGGACGGCATCCGCCGGATCCGGGTGTGCGTGATCCGCGACACCTACGGCCAGCTCGAAAAGAACGTGATGAACGACTGGTTCGGCTGGTTCCCAAAAGCGCCCAACAATTGGAACGGCGGCGACTACAAGCACACGGTGACGCTCGACTTCCCCGGGCTCGGCGCCGGCGGCGGCGTCGGCCGCGGCGTCATGGAAGTTTATTTCGTCGGCCTCGGCGAGCTCAAGGCCGAGGACGTGTTCAAGGGCATGCAGCTCACCTTGCTGTGGCTGAACGAGGTCGACACGCTCGACCCGAAGGTGCTCGAATTCGGGCTGCCGCGGGTGGGCCGCTACCCGGCGATGAAGGACGGCGGCTGCGCCTGGTCGGGCGTGATCGCCGACTTCAACGCCCCCGACGTCGACAATTGGGTGTACGACCTGTTCGTCGACAAGAATCTCGGCGTTCCCGACGAATTGCTGGCCCAGCTGCAGGCGGAGTTCGGCCCCCTGTTCGGGATCAGCTTCCACAAGCAGCCCGGCGGCCGCACGCCCGAGGCCGAGAACCTCCACAACCTCATCCCCGGCTATTACGACCGGCTGCTGCTCGGCTTCAAAGGCAATGAGAACAAGATCAGGCGCTTCATCGACAACGAGTTCGGCGCGGTCTCCAACGGTCAGCCGGTCTACCCGGAATTTAGCGACCTGTTCCACGTCGCCCGCGAGCCGCTCAAGGCCATCCCCGGCGTCCCGATCTCGATCGGGATCGACGGCGGCAACACGCCGGCGATCGTGTTCGGGCAGGAGGATGAGGACGGCCAGATCCGCATCATCGACGAACTGGTCGTGTTCAACGCCGACGAGGACAAGGCGCTCGCCCGGCTCGGCCCGACCAATTTCGCTCGCGAGGCGCGGGCGTTCATGGACGCCCGCTACCCCCATGCACGGTTCGGCGAGGGCTGGGGCGACCCGGCTTCGCTATACGGGGAGGACGAGGAGGACCTCGCCTGGCTGACCAAGTTCGGCAACGAGTTCAGGCGGCGGGTCAAGGCCTCGCCGGTGAAGGGCAACCGGCTCACAATCCGGCTCGAGGCGGTGCGCGGCTGCCTGACGAACAATGTCGGCGCCAGGCCCGGCCTGATCATCAGCCCGACCTGCAAGCACCTAAGGCGCGGCTTCAACAACGGCTACATCATCCAGCGGGTCAAATATTCGACCGGCGGCGGCCGGACCAAGGACGAGCCGCTCAAGAACGATTTCAGCCACGTCCACGACGCGCTGCAATATCTGGTGTGCGGGTTCAAGAAGCGCGGCAACCCGACGCTCGACCTGGACGGGCGCGAGGCGATGCGGCGGGCGCGGGCGAACGTGCATTTCGGCGACGGCTATGTTTCGGGGCGCGGCCAGGCGGTGCCGGCGGCGGAGCGCAGGCGGGGGAGGGTTTGATGGCGGTGATTCCCAAGTTGCTGCTGTCCCCGCTCGGCGCGAGCGCCGGCCTGTTCGACAAGCCGAAGGCGGCGCCCGCGCCGGCGCCGCCGCCGACCGTGACGCGCAACGC